>NZ_QSKB01000006.1:0-89760 GCF_003469085.1 Collinsella sp. AM29-10AC | reverse complement strand
GCGGCTCTCAAGGTACGCGGGTGCGACCCCGGGGACCGGGTGCTGCGGGGACTTATCCTGGCGGACATCAACCGGACGGGCTCCTGCCCTCTATTCGAGTTAAAGTTTGTCTCTCTAGAAGATTTATCTCCCTAGAAAGGAGGTGATCCAGCCGCACCTTCCGGTACGGCTACCTTGTTACGACTTCACCCCCCTCACCCTCCACACCTTCGGCGCCTCCCCCCTTGACGGTTGGGCCGGCGACTTCGGGTGCAGACGACTCGGGTGGTGTGACGGGCGGTGTGTACAAGGCCCGGGAACGCATTCACCGCGGCATGCTGATCCGCGATTACTAGCAACTCCGACTTCATGGGGGCGGGTTGCAGCCCCCAATCCGAACTGGGGCCGGCTTTCCGGGATCCGCTCCCCCTCGCGGGGTGGCATCCCTCTGTACCGGCCATTGTAGCACGTGTGCAGCCCAGGGCATAAGGGGCATGATGACTTGACGTCGTCCCCGCCCTCCTCCGCCTTGACGGCGGCGGTCCCGCGTGGGTTCCCGGCATCACCCGATGGCAACACGCGGCGGGGGTTGCGCTCGTTGCGGGACTTAACCCAACATCTCACGACACGAGCTGACGACAGCCATGCACCACCTGTATGGGCTCCTCTCGGCCACGGGGTCTCCCCCGCTTCACCCATATGTCAAGCCCTGGTAAGGTTCTTCGCGTTGCTTCGAATTAAGCCACATGCTCCGCTGCTTGTGCGGGCCCCCGTCAATTCCTTTGAGTTTTAGCCTTGCGGCCGTACTCCCCAGGCGGGACGCTTAATGCGTTGGCTGCGGCACGGGGGGATCGTCCCCCCACACCTAGCGTCCATCGTTTACGGCTGGGACTACCAGGGTATCTAATCCTGTTCGCTCCCCCAGCTTTCGCGCCTCAGCGTCGGTCTCGGCCCAGAGGGCCGCCTTCGCCACCGGTGTTCCACCCGATATCTGCGCATTCCACCGCTACACCGGGTGTTCCACCCTCCCCTACCGGACCCAAGCCGCGGAGGTTCCGGGGGCTTCGGGGGGTTGAGCCCCCCGCTTCGACCCCCGGCCTGCCGGGCCGCCTACGCGCGCTTTACGCCCAATGAATCCGGATAACGCTCGCCCCCTACGTATTACCGCGGCTGCTGGCACGTAGTTAGCCGGGGCTTCTTCTGCAGGTACAGTCTTGACTCTTCCCTGCTGAAAGCGGTTTACGACCCGAAGGCCTCCGTCCCGCACGCGGCGTCGCTGCGTCAGGGTTCCCCCCATTGCGCAAGATTCCCCACTGCTGCCTCCCGTAGGAGTCTGGGCCGTGTCTCAGTCCCAATCTGGCCGGTCGGTCTCTCAACCCGGCTACCCGTTGTCGGCACGGTGGGCCGTCACCCCGCCGTCTACCTGATGGGCCGCGGAGCCATCCCCTCCCGTCGGGGCTTTAGCCGGGGTGCCATGCGGCACCCCGGGGTATCCGGTATTACCCGTCCTTTCGGGCGGCTATCCCGGGGGAGGGGGCAGGTTCTCCACGTGTTACTCAGCCGTTCGCCACTCGCTTCCCTCCGGAGAGGGGTGCCGTTCGACTTGCATGTGTTAGGCGCGCCGCCAGCGTTCATCCTGAGCCAGGATCGAACTCTCCGTCCAAAATATTCTGGGCTTCGAGCCCGTCCGGTCCTCTCAGTCCATCGCTGATCGGTTCCGTTCGATTCATATGGTTTTAGTATAGGAAAAGGAATTTCTCGGGGCCGCCTCTCGGCGGCCTTGCGAAAAACAAATCCAAGTTAGACCATTTCAAATGGTTCGATGTCTGCCCGGATGCGACACTGAATGTGTCCATCCTCGCAGTATCCGGTTCTCAAGGTGCACGCTGTGCGGCTGATCCGGTCCGACCGGGCCGCGCGGCAAGGAGATATATTGCCAGACCGGAGGGGCGCCGGGGGCGGGAATCTGGGAGCACACATTTCCTACACATATTAAAACCCTGCTTACGTTTGCCAGCCGTTCTCTACCGCTCACCGAGGGCCTCTTTATAGTGAAGCGTCATATGGCTAAAGCTGATAGGCTCCCTTAGCCAAGGCACAGCCGGCATCGAGCAACTCATCGCGCTCCTCCACCGAGAACCCCTCGGCGTATACGCGAACCACCGGTTCGGTCCCGCTGGGGCGGATCAGCAGCCAGGTGTCATCCTCGAATGCCAAACGTAAACCATCCATATGGCTTACAGCCTGCGGCGCCTTGCCGCAAATCGATTTAGGATTCATGCCAGGAAGCAGCGTTCGCAGCGATTCGGCGTCTTCGGCCTCAAGGCGCAAATCGCGACGCCCATAGCTCGTCTTACCAAAACTGGCCTCGAGCTGATCGACCAAAACGCCCAAAGGCGCGCCCGTCTTTGCCATAAGCTCACACAGAATCAGACAAGCAAGGATTCCATCACGCTCAGGCATATGCGCGGCGATGCCGATACCGCCGGCCTCCTCGCCTCCCATGAGGACGCCGCCCTTCTTCATCTCTGCAGCTATATATTTGAAACCGACCGGCTTAACGGTCACACGACAGCCAAGCGCCTCGGCAATGCGACGCACGAGCGTCGAGCACGAGAGATTGACGACGACACGCCCCTCCAAATTGCGGAATTGAACGAGGTCGCCCAAAACAAGCGCCATGATTTGATGCGGATGAATATATCTACCGCGTTCGTCGACCGCACCGATACGGTCGGCATCGCCGTCGGTCACCAGGCCTGCGCACGCCCCGTCCTCGACAACCGCACGCTCGCAAGCGTCCACCCACGGCTCAACAGGGTCGGGGCAAATGTCCTCTTGATCGGACGACTGTCCGGCATGAATCTCGTGCACCTCGACGCCTAGCTCCCGCAGCAGGTCGGCAAGATATCCCTGGGCCGCGCCGCCCATGGGGTCAACTACCACACGCAGGTGAGCGGCTCGAATGGCCTCGGCATCGACAAACGATGCCACCGCCTGCATATAGTCAGGAATAATATCCGCGGTGCGATAGCGTTCCTCGATCCCCATCGGCTCGGGGGCCATAGTCTCTTCGAGCTCTTCGATGACATCCTGATTGGCCGTCGAGCCATCTCCCATGCGCAGCTTAAGGCACAGATACCCCTGCGGATGATGGGATCCCGTCACCATGAGCGCACCGCAGGCCTCGCCGTCATACGCCGCCGCCCACGTAAGGGCGGGGGTCGGAACAGGCCGAGATGCGAGCACTGCGTCCAATCCGTGAGCGGCAAGCACGCCTGCCGCAAGCTCAGCAAACTCGCGCGCCTGCGGCCGGGTGTCGAACCCTATATATACTGTTTTGCCTGGATTGATCTTTTGCCACAACTCGCCGACGGCATCGGCAATGCGGGCAACGTTGTCGACGGTAAAGTCGTCGTCGACGCGGGCGCGCCAACCGTCAGTTCCAAAATGAATTATCGCGCACACGCGCAGACACCTCACAGTGTTTGGATCATGGTACGCATGGGGTATACCCGCAACGCTCGCCCAGCAACCTGCCAAAACCGGCATTCACCATTTGGGCAAATGCTACCGCCGATGTGCAAGCAATAAAAAAACCGCCCCGTATGGAGCGGTTTCGACCTTTATATATCGAGCGCCTCGGCCATCGCTGCCGTAGTGATTGCCGTGGTTCCACAGCAACTGCCCACCATTGCGGCACCGGCATGTCTCCATTCGATGCATGCGCGCGCGAAAGCTTCTGGGTTCTCGTGCCATACGGGGCCATCCTGAGTCTGGACCGGATCGCCCACGTTGGGACGCACCGTGACGGGAGTAGTCGCCGATGCAACCATCCTGGGCACCGCCGCGTTCGCGGCCGCAAGCGAACAGCAATTAACACCAACCGAGTTTGCGCCGTGTTTTTCGGCGTACAAAACGGCTGCCTCGATGTTGAGGCCATCGCCCAACAGGTCGCCTTTATCGTCAACGACAAAACTCACCAGGACAGGCATGCCGTCGGCGGCATCTCGGGCGCCGGCAAGCATGGGCTGCAGATTACGGATAGACGTCACCGTCTCGATCAGCAGACCGTCAACGCCGGCATTGAGCAAGGCGTGCGCCTGTTCGCGCGCAATGCCGCGGATTTCACGATACTCGGCAGAGTCCTCGGCAAACCACTCAATACCGATCGGGCCCATCGAGCCCAGCAGCAGCTGAGGGTGCGCCTGGCGAGCATCGTCGACGGCCCCGCGATTGACCTCCGCCACGGACGGCGCAATCTGGTCGTGCTTGAGGGCATAGCTTGATGCCTGAAAGGTGTTGGTAATGAGCACCTGCGCGCCGGCGGCGACATACAAGCGATGGATACGAGAAACGGTCTGCGGCTCCGCCAGATTCCAAAACGCCGGTGGAATGTCGGCGGCATCGTACTCACTCAACAGAACACTGCCCATGGGGCCCTGCGCCAACAAGGTCTCGCTCGACAAGCGGCGCGTAAGTTCCTCGGCACCAAAGCGGTTGTAATAACTCGTATCCATATATATCCCGCTATTCCTCGACGCTGATTCCCTGCTTTTCGAGATAGGCGAGCCAGCGGCTCATCGTGTCCTCGGATAGCGCATGCTCCATCATGCAGGCCTCGGAATCGGCTCGCTCAAATTCGACACCGAGCTCCTGAACCAAAAACGTGCGGATGAGGCGATGACGGTACCAGATAGCCGTGCCAACCTCGCGGCCGCGATCGGTCAGGATTACCTTGCCATAGTGCGATTGCTCGACAAGCTCGGATGCCTTGAGCGCCGAAACCGCTTTATTGACCGATGCCTTGGAGACGCCAAGGCGCTGCGCGATGTCGACCGATCGCACGCCGTTGGTTTCCCCCTCTTCGCTTTCAATGCGAACCATGCACTCCAAGTAGTCTTCGTTCGCCACCGTCAGATGTAGTTCGCGCGAGCTATTTGTCGTATCCATGATCTTCCGTCCCTTCTGCATTCAATGGCTGATTCTACCCCATCCAAGCGTCGCGGTATGCCGTGGCATACCGTGCTAGAGTTCTTGTTGCACACGACGACCAAGATTGGAGCGATCTTTATGGAAAACACCACCACAAACCCCGATGTCCTCGAGCGCTTTTTGCGCTACGTCCAGATCAACACGCAGTCCGAGGATGCAAACTGCGACCAGGTACCCTCGAGCGCCGTTCAGTTTGATCTTGCCAACGTGCTAGCTGAAGAGCTGCGCGAGCTTGGTGCGGAAGATGCCCACGTGACCGAGCATGCCTATGTCTGCGCGCATATCCCCGCAAGTGCGGGCGCTGAGGACAAGCCCGCCCTGGGCCTGATCGCCCATCTCGACACCACCGAAGTTGCACCGGGCGCCGGCGTGAAGCCGCACATCGTACACTACGAGGGCGGCGACCTGGTCTGCGGCACGGTTGACGGTAAGCCCGTTGCCATGAGCACCGCCAAGCTTCCCGCCCTGAACGACCTCGCGGGTGAGGACCTGGTCTGCAGCGATGGCACCACGCTGCTGGGCGCGGACGACAAGGCAGGCGTCGCCGAGATCATGTCGCTTGTCGCGCGTATCGCTCAGGACCCTTCTCTGCCCCATCCCGCACTCGGCATTTGCTTCTGCCCTGACGAGGAGATCGGCCACGGAGCCGAGCTGCTGGATATCGATACCTTTGGCTGCAAGTACGCCTACACGGTCGACGGCGGCCCCATCGGCGAGCTGGAGTGGGAGTGCTTTAACGCCGCCGAGGCGACCGTCTGCTTTGAGGGCCAGTCCATCCACCCGGGCGACGCCAAGGGCCGTATGGTCAACGCAGGCAATCTGTTCTGCGACTTCAACGCGTTGCTCCCCTACGAGCAGCGTCCGGAATACACCGAGGGCTACGAGGGCTTCTGTCACCTTGAGGGCGTCTCGGCAACGGTCGACCATGCCACGGCGCGCTATATCGTCCGTGATCACGATGCCGCCAAGTTCCAGCAGAAACTCGACCTTATTGATGCCGCCGCCTCGATGCTCAACCAGCGTCTGAGTGAGGAGCGCGTGACAGTCGAGATTAAGCAGCAGTATCGAAATATGGCCGAGATCGTTCGTGACTATCCCGAGCTTATTGATGTTGCCAAGGAAGCCTACCTTGCCTGCGGCGTTGAGCCCCAAGTGCTGCCGATTCGTGGCGGCACCGACGGCGCTCAGCTGTCGTTCCGCGGTCTGCCCTGCCCCAACCTTTCCACCGGCGGCTATTGCTACCACGGCGTCAACGAGTTCGTCCCGGTCAGTTCGCTCGTCAAGATGACCGACGTGCTCCAGGAGCTCGTCGCCCGCTTTGCATAAGCCTGGCTGCACAAGTCCAAAAGACGAATCGCCCCGTCCTCAACCGAGAACGGGGCGATTTTTTGCTGCAATGAGAACAGGTTGACGCACGCCAGCCTCTTAACGCAAGGAGTGTCCCAAACTGCCGGCACAAAAGGAACGTCCCCAAGTGCCGCAAAATGACGACATCCACTCTCGCTTTGTGGGTAGTCATTGGGGAGGTTCTTGTTTGACTAGTCGTTTAAAAACGTCCCCAATGACTACCCAACGACTAGTCCGGACCAAGGCAACGCCGATGTTTTGGCAACGACAGCGAAAACCCGCCAGAGCGAGCAAGGTGCCTTGAAACGAGGCGGCATTGATCTTTTGATCATGCCGCCGAAGTTGAAAGGCAGATTGCCGCTCTGGCGGGTTTGCAGCGTCAACTGGTTACGCGGGCTGGTAAGCCCGCGTAACCCTAATAATTGGCCTCGTAGCCGTTGCCGTCGCCGGTGGGCTCTTCGTAGTAATCGGAACTGTCGCTCGAATCGTCGGAATCGTCAGAGCTGACCGATGAGGTTGCGGTACCGTTTGCGTAGTCGTCAGACGTGTTGTTGCTGAGGTCACCGATCGTAGAGCTGGAACCGTCGGAAAGACCCATGGTGTTGGGACCCTTGGGATCCTTGCCGGCATCGACGCGCTCCATCATTTCCTTGAGCTCGTCCTCGTAGACAAAGACGTAGCTCACACCGTCGATCATGGTGCTGTCGTCGGCGTACGAGGGCAGGTTGGCCGAGTAGATACCGTCGACATCCATACCGCGCATGGCGTTGACCGTAGCCACGATATCCTGAACGCTCATATCGGTTACGAGCATATCGGACAGCGAATTAACCAGGCCAAAGATCTTCGTGGCATCGAAGTTATTGAGAATCTGGTTGGCAAGGGCGCCAAGCACCTGACGCTGGTGGCGCATGCGTGTGTAATCGCCGTCGGCATAGGTGTAGCGGCAGCGGGCATAGGTAAGGGCGGTGGCACCGTCCATATGCTGCTGGCCAGCGGTAATCTTAATATCCAGGTGCTCGGGGTCGTCAACATCATCGGTTGCGTTAATGTCGATACCGCCAACCGAATCAATCAGCGCCTGCATTCCGTCGAAGCTGACCTCGGCATAGTGGGAAATCTGAACACCGCACAGCTCGTTGACCGCCTCGACCATGGCCTCGGCGCCGCCAACGGTATGGCAGGCGTTGATCTTCATGGTCTCGCCCTTGTACTCGACCTTGGTGTCGCGCGGAACGGAAATGAGCGTCGCCTGCTTTTGCGTGGGGTCGATGCGTGCCAGGATAATCGAGTCGGCACGATACGTATCCTCGCCCGGACGGCCGTCGGTGCCAAGAAGCAGCACGTAGAACGGATCCTTTGCCTCATCGGTGTCAACCAGAACCCGACGCAGATTGTCAGTAATGACATTAGAATCGCCGAGCTTGCCCATAATGGTGGCAAACCACAGGCCGGCAGCGGTAGTGGCACTCAGCAGCACGCCAAGCACGACAATGAGCGCGACGTGACGAATCGTGTGGCTACGACGACGTTGGCGAGCGCGCTCGGAATAGCGAGCCACGTTATCGCGACTGTAGATCTTGGCCTGCGCACCAGTTGAGGGTCTTCGGGTGGTGGTATCCGCGAGGGGCTTTTTATTAAACATAGGCAACCTGTATTAGTAGATGACGGGATCGGGGACGGTAGCATGCTCGACATGCGCGCCAAGCGCCTGCAGCTTTTCGACAAACTGCTCGTAGCCGCGCTTGATGTGATGGATAGCCGAAACCTCGGTCGTCCCGTCGGCGATCAAGCCCGCTACGACGAGGGCCGCTCCGCCGCGCAGATCGGGCGAGGTAACCTGTGCACCCGAGAAGCCCTTGACGCCATGAATCATGGCATGATGGCTCTCGATACGAATGTCGGCACCCATACGCACCAGCTCAGAGGCAAACATAAAGCGATTCTCGAAGATGTTTTCGGTAATAACAGAACTGCCGTCGGCAAGGGCGGAGAGCACCATAATCTGCGCCTGCATGTCGGTCGGGAAACCGGGGAACGGAAGCGTCTGGATGTCGACCGGCTTGATACGCTCGGCACGGTTCACATGGACGCCATCCTCGACGCGCTCGCAGTCGATACCCATAAGCTCCATCTTCTTGAGCACCATGCCCAAGTGAATGGGGCAAAAGCCCGTGACATCGACACCGCGATCGTCGGCCATCAACGCACCGGCAACGATAAAGGTACCGGCCTCGATGCGGTCGCCCACCACGCGATGGGTAACGGGATGGAGCTCTTCCACGCCTTCGATAGTCACGACGGGCGTACCAGCGCCAACAATCTTGGCGCCCATCTCGTTGAGCATGTTAGCGAGATCGACGATCTCGGGCTCGCGGGCGGCATTGTCGATAACCGTGGTGCCCTGTGCGCGCACAGAGGCCATGATGAGGTTCTCGGTCGCACCGACGCTGGCGAACTCGAGCGTGACGGTGGTACCGCGCAGACCTTGGGGCGCATTAGCGTTGATGTAACCGTGGGCGGTATCGAACTCAACGCCCAGGGCCTCAAGACCAAGAATGTGCATATCGATCTTGCGAGCACCCAGGTTGCAGCCGCCCGGCATGGCAATTTTGGCGCGATGGAAGCGGCCCAGCAGGGGTCCCATGACGGCGGTGGAAGCGCGCATCTTGGCAACGAGCTCGTAGGGGGCCTCCCATGAATCGACCTGAGAGGTATCAATCTCGAGCGTGTGCTCGTCGAGAACATCGATCGTAGCGCCCATGCCCTTGAGCACCTTGCCCATCACGTGAACATCGGAAATATCGGGCACGTTCTGCAGCGTCGTCTTGCCCGGCGCCAGAAGCGTTGCCGCCATGAGTTTGAGCGCGGAGTTCTTGGCGCCCGAGACGGGCACGGAGCCTCCGATGGCGTGGCCACCCTCAACGCGGATAATATCCAAGGTCTACCCTTTCAAAAAGCATGCCCGGGGTGGCTGGGCCATCCCGGGCATGATGTGTTCGCAAATGGTCGAACGCTAAAACGTTTGACTATTGGGCAAGCTTGAGCTTACACCATGCGATTTCATTATAGAGGTAGGCGCGGCGTGCATCATCCTCCGACAAATTACCCAGCTTCTCTTCAAAACCTTGAATATCAGCTTTAACCTTATCGGCGTCGACGGTCGCCAAATCGCAAGCGCGCTCGGCGAGGACGGTCACGACATCGTCCGCAACCTGGGCATAGCCGCCGGCCACGGCAAACGTGTGGTCGACAGTGCCCATGGCCTTATCGGAAACGCGAACGTAACCGCGGTCGATTGTGCAGATTTCGCTGGAGTGAGCAGGCAGAACGCCAAACTCACCATCCGTTGACGGAATCGACACAAACGCAGCGTCGCCCTCATAGGCGCAGCTCACGGGGCACACGATGCGGATACGCATAACCTACTTCTCCCCCATCTTGCGGGCGCGCTCGCGCACGTCCTCAATCGTGGAAGCATAGCGGAATGCCTGCTCGGGCAGGTCATCGGCCTTGCCGTCAACAATCTCGGCGAAGGAGCGGACGGTATCCTCGACGCGGACGTAGACACCGGGGTTGCCGGTGAACTTCTCGGCGACGTGGAAGGACTGGGAAAGGAACTGCTGGATCTTACGGGCACGGTTGACCGTAAGGCGCTGCTCCTCGGACAGCTCGTCCATACCCAGAATGGCGATGATGTCCTGAAGGTCGGAGTACTCCTGCAGGAGCTCCTGGACCTTGACGGCGACACGGTAGTGCTCCTCGCCGACGATCGAGGGATCGAGAGCGTCGGAGGAAGACGCGAGCGGGTCGATAGCCGGGAACAGACCGAGCGACGAAATGCTACGCGAAAGAACCGTAGTGGCGTCCAGGTGCGTAAACGTCGTGGCAGGCGCCGGGTCGGTCAGGTCGTCTGCAGGGACGTAGACAGCCTGGACGGAGGTAATGGAACCCGTCTTGGTCGAGGTAATGCGCTCCTGGAGGTCACCCATCTCGGTAGCCAGCGTAGGCTGGTAACCGACGGCGGACGGCATACGACCCAGCAGTGCGGAAACCTCGGAACCGGCCTGGGAGAAGCGGAAGATGTTGTCGATGAACAGCAGAACGTCCTGGCCGCGATCGCGGAAGTACTCAGCGGTGGTAAGGCCAGCCAGACCGATGCGCAGACGCGCTCCGGGCGGCTCGTTCATCTGACCATAGACCAAGCAGGTCTTGTCGATAACGCCAGACTCGCTCATCTCGAGGAACAGGTCGGTGCCCTCACGAGTACGCTCGCCGACACCGGTGAACACCGAGGTGCCGCCGTGCTCCTGGGCGAGGTTGTTGATGAGCTCCTGAATCAGAACGGTCTTGCCGACGCCGGCGCCGCCGAACAGACCCGTTTTGCCGCCACGGATGTAGGGCTCGAGCAGGTCAACGGCCTTAATGCCGGTTTCGAAGATCTCGGTCTTGGTGGTGAGCTCGTCGAAGCGGGGTGCTGCGTGGTGGATGGGATAGAACTCCTCCACCTCGGGCATGGGCTTGCCGTCGACAGGCTTGCCCATGACGTTCCAAATGCGGCCGAGCGTCTTGGGGCCAACGGGCATCTTCATGGGCTCACCGGTATCGGTGGCGATGAGACCACGCTGCAGACCGTCGGTCGAGGACATGGCGACCGTGCGGACGACGCCGCCCGGAAGCTGGCTCTCAACCTCGAGGATCGTGCTCAGGTGACCGATCGGGGTCTCGGCCTCGACCGTGAGCGCGTTGTAGATCGGGGGCACCGCACCGTCAAACTTGACGTCGACGACAGGGCCGATGATACGCACGATGCGACCATCACCGGCAGTCGTCTTCTTGGTGGCTTCCTCGACCGCAAGCTTTACGGTGTTATTAGCCATTACTGTTCCTCCAATGCTGAGGCTCCGCCGACGATCTCGTTAATCTCGGTCGTGATCGAAGCCTGACGCACGCGACTATACGTGCGGGTAAGGGTCGAGATGATCGCGGTGGCGTTTTCCGTCGCGGAGTGCATGGCCTTGCGGCGTGCACCCTGCTCGGCGGCCGCCGAATCGATCAGGGCCTGGTAGATGACCGTCAGGATATACGACGGTACAAGCTTGCCGAGAACATGCTCGGGAGAGGGCACGAACTCGAACGTGGACGAGATGCGCTTAGGGGCGTCGGTCTCGTTCTTACGCGGACCGTGGGCCATAGCGATCATCTCGGGATCGAGCGGCAGCAAGTGCTCGACGCGAAGCTCCTGATCCACGCGGTTCTTGGCGTGGTGATAGACAAGCTCGACACGGTCAAGCTCACCGGCACGATACGCATCGCAGATATGAGAGGAAATCATGCGAGCCTGATTAAAATCGGGCTCGGAGGAATTGCCCTCAAAGTGCATGACGACGTTTGCGCGGTCGCGGAAATACGTGGCCGGCTTGCGTCCGCACGCAATGATCTCGCACTCGATGCCATCGTTCGCCCAAGAAGCGGCGAGCTTTTCGGCCGTGCGCTCCACCGTCGTATTGAAACCGCCGGCAAGGCCGCGGTCCGAGGCAATAACGACAATCAGGCCATGCTTGACGCTCTCATGCTTCTGCAGCATGGGATCGGTGCCCGAACAGGAGGCGTCGCCGGCGACCGTCAACATGACGTCGGTCAGCGCCTCCTTATAGGGCTCGGCCTGCTTGGAGCGATCGAGGGCACGACGGATCTTGGCCGTAGAGACCATCTCCATCGTGCGCGTGATCTGCTTGGTCGTGGTAACCGAGGAGATTCGCTTCTTAATGTCGCGAAGGTTGGCCATAGGGCTTAGTTCTCCTCTGATCCAGTCGTATCGGCATGGTGCTTGGCCATGAACTGCTGCTTGAAGTCACCGATGACGCGCAGGAGCTCAGCCTTGGTGTCATCGTCAATCTTCTTGGCGCGAACCTTGTCGAGCAGCGAGCCAAAGCCATTGTCCATGTACTCGATGAGCTCGGCACGGAAAGGCAGCACATCGGCGATCTCCAGGTCGTCCAGGAAGCCCTCGTTGCCAGCGAACAGCGCAACGATCTGCTCGCCAACCTCAAACGGTTTATAACGCGGCTGCTTAAGGAGCTCGGTCATGCGGGCACCATGGGTCAGCTGCTTCTGAGTAGCCTCGTCAAGGTCGGAGCCGAACTGGGTAAAGCCAGCGAGCTCCTGGTACGAAGCGAGGTCCAGACGAAGGTTGCCGGCGACCTGCTTCATGGCCTTGGTCTGTGCGTCGCCACCAACGCGGGACACGGAAATGCCCACGTCGACTGCCGGGCGCTGGCCCTGGAAGAAGAGCTCGGACTGCAGGTAGATCTGACCATCGGTAATGGAAATGACGTTGGTCGGAATGTAGGCCGAAACGTCGCCGTCCTGAGTCTCGATGATCGGCAGTGCCGTCATTGAGCCGTAGCCGTTCTTCTTGGACATCTTGACGGCACGCTCGAGCAGACGAGAGTGCAGGTAGAAGATGTCGCCAGGATAGGCCTCGCGTCCGGGCGGACGATGCAGCGTCAGCGACATCTGACGATATGCCACGGCCTGCTTGGACAGGTCGTCGTAGATGACGAGCACGTGACCACCGGGGTTGGTCTCGCTGGCGGGCTTGCCGTCCTCGCCGTTGTACATAAAGAACTCGCCGATAGCGGCACCGGCCATAGGCGCGATGTACTGCATAGGGGCGGAATCGGCAGCGGTGGCCGAAACGATGATGGTGTAGTCGAGCGCACCGTGCTGAGCGAGGGTCTCGCGAATGTTAGCAACCGTGGAGGCCTTCTGGCCGATGGCGACATAGATGCAAACCATGCCCTTGCCGCGCTGATTGAGGATAGCGTCGATGGCAATGGCGGTCTTACCGGTCTTACGGTCGCCGATGATGAGCTCACGCTGACCGCGGCCGATAGGCACCATGGAGTCGATAGCCAACAGGCCGGTCTGAACCGGCTCGCACACCGGGCTACGGTCGATGACACCGGGGGCCTTGAACTCGATGGGGCGACGGTGCGTGGCGACGATGTCACCCAAACCGTCGATAGGCTGGCCGAGCGGATTGACGACGCGGCCGAGCATGGCGCGGCTTACAGGGATATCCATAATGCGGCCAGTGGTGCGGCACTCGTCGCCTTCCTTGATGGCGTCGACGGCACCGAACAGAACGGCGCCGACCTCGTCACGGTCAAGGTTCTGGGCAAGGCCGAAGACGGTCTCACCGGTATCGGAGCTCTTGAACTCCAGAAGCTCGCCTGCCATGGCGCTCTTGAGGCCGGAGACGCGCGCGATGCCGTCGCCTACCTCGTCGACCGTTGAAACCTCATGCGTATCGACCGTCGCGGAGAGGCTCGTGAGCTGCTCCTGCAGTTTCTTGGCGATATCCTGGGCATTGAGGGTTTCGGACATTAGGCTTCACCTCCGTACGAATTAGCAGAGTTTGCGAGGGTCTCCTGCGCGATGCGCAGCTGCGTCTTGACGGAAATGTCACGACGCTCGCCGCGGGCCTCGAGCACCAGGCCGCCCACGATAGACGGGTCGACCTGCTCGATAAGGAATACCTTGCGGCCGAAGTCCTGCTCGCATTTCTTAGTGATGGTTTGACGCAGCTCGTCGTCGAGCGGGATCGCCGTGGTGACGGTCACGCCCACTACATCCTCGTCTTCCTCGGCAACATACTTAAAGGCAGCTGCCACCTTGGGAAGAAGGTCGAGCTGGTCGCGCTTGGACATGGTGTCGAGCACGGCGACGATCTCGGGGCTGGCGCTAGCCAGGCGCTCGATCATCTCGAGGTCCTCGAACACATGGTTCTCGGCCTTAGCGGCTTCCAGAAGGGAGCGCGCGTAGGTCTCGAGCACCTTGTCCTGATAGCGGCTAGTCGGCATTCAGGCTACCTGCTTCCTGGATGTAGCGCTCGATGAGCTTCTTCTGCTCGGCCTCGTCGTCGAGTGCCTCGCCCACGATCTTGGTGGCGACGGCAACGGACAGGTCGGCGATGGAGCTCGCGGCACCGGCGTAGATGGACTTGCGCTCGTCCTCGACGGTCGTGTGGGCCTTGGCGATGATCTCCTCGGCCTCCTTGTGAGCAGCCTCGATGATACGGGCGCGCTCGGACTCGGCGTCCTTACGGGCCTCGAGAACGATGTCGGCAGCCTGACGACGGGCGTCGGTGACGATCGAGTCGGACTCAGCGCGCTTGGCGATAGCCTCCTGCTTGGTCTTCTCGGCCTCGTCGAGGCTCTCCTCGATCTTCTTGCCGCGCTCCTCCATGGTTTTCATGATGCCCGGCAGGGCGACCTTGGCCAGCACGATCCAGATGATCAGGAAGGCGATAAGCGCCGGGATGAACTCCGCCATCTTAGGGATGAGGATGTCCGCACCGGCAGCGCCGTCCTCGGCGAACGCGGAAACCGGCATGAGCAGCGCGGCCGCGGACGCGGAGAGTGCGATCGCGCTCTTCTGGGATGAAAGATTCATACTTGACGCTCCGTGCTATTTAACGATCAGCGCGACAACGAAGCCGATCAGAGCCAGAGCCTCGCCGAAGGCGGAGCCCATGATGAAGACGGTGAACACGCGGCCCTGGACCTCAGGCTGACGGGCCATAGCACCCGTAGCACCCAGAGCAGACAGGCCGATAGCAAGACCAGCGCCGATAACACCGAGACCGTAACCGATAACTCCCACGATTCCTCCTTTGTCGTGCGTGTCTTATTTCACGCAGGATAACCTTTTTTATAACTGCCGGGCTCCATGGGTACGGGCACCGGCGGTTTAACGAATTGCCTTACCTTTTAAGGCGCGAACGGAGGTCTACTCCTCCTCCGCGACCTCCTCTGCCTCGGAGACATACACGGCGGTAAGGACCGTGAAGACGTAAGCCTGGATGGCGCCGACCACAAGCTCGATCGCATAGATCAGGATGAGAATGGCAAGCCAGGCCAGCGAAGGCAGGGCGCCGACGGCGTGGGCCGCGGAAACCTGCTGAAGCAGCGGCTGCATGAACATGCTCGCCATGATGGCGAACGAGCCCATGACCACGTGTCCTGCGAACATATTGCAGAACAGACGGACGGCAAGCGTGATGAGGCGCAGGAAGGTCGAAAAAAGCTCGACGACCCACACAAGCACGTTCATCGGGAAGCTCACGCCCTGCGGGGCGAGGCTCTTGATGTAGCCGATCACACCGTGAGCCTTGCATCCGTAGTAGATGAAGTACACGAAGGCGAAGATGGCGAGCGCGGCGGTGGAGCCGATTGCGCCGGTGCCGGGCTTCATTCCCGGGATCAGGCCGATCATGTTATTGATCAGGATGAACAGGAAAAGCGAGCACAGGAACGGGAAGTGCTTCTTCCAGTTCTCACCCACGACGCCCTTGCCGATATCGTTCTCGACGTACTCGATGATGTACTCGAAACCGTTGACGAAGAAGCCCTTGGGAACCAGGGTCTGCTTCTTCTTGAACACGGCCAGGACGATCAGGAGCACGATCGTGGAGACGATCAGCCAAAACGAGTACTGCGTGATGCCGCAGCTCAAATCGCCCACGACAGGGGTGGAGCTGAACTCGCTGACCAGATGATTAATCTCATCAGGCAGCTTTTCAAAAATTTCCACGACTTACCTTTCGACCTCATGAGGATCTCGCAGCGCCTTGGCGACGCGAACCGTGCAGGCGGCCATAAAGGCCACGAAGCCGATCGCCTCGCCCAGGAGGAACATACGAAATGCCTCTCCGAACAACGCAAACACAACCAAGGTAAAGACAAGCAACGCGATCGCCGAGACCGCGAGACTCACCATGCCCCTGAGCATGTCCGCATTCTGTTTATCGTCAAGAACCGGCTTGAGCGTAAAAACAAAGGGGAGAAAGGCAATCGCGCCCGCGATGGCGCCTGCAACGATAGCGAGCAGATCGGCTATCTGAAACACTGGCTTCCTCGCTTTCCTTTTTAACGCCTCACAGCACAGTCCCAGCCAAACATTGGTGACTATTGTACGAGCCAATCGCTAAAGTACAACCGTAAAACAAACGGTTAATACGCACCTGTACGTTTTCTTAAGGCCTTCTTTATGCCGCAGGTACGGTAATACGTTTTTTCGAACCCCTCAGCGCAAAACGTCCGTTAACAGAAGTGCGCGTGGACGACTTTTGCTCGCCCGCGCGCACCATTTCTTCGTATTTGTAACCGTAGCCGACAAGGCCCAACGACTAGAGCGTACCGTAGATGCGGTCGCCGGCGTCGCCCAGGCCGGGAACGATGTAGGCGGCCTCGTTGAGATGGTCATCGATGGCGCAGGTATAGATATGCACATCGGGATCTTTTTCGGTCAGCGACTTGAGGCCCTCGGGGGCCGCGACGATGCACAGCATGCGGATGTCCTTGACGCCACGCTCGCGCAGATAGCTGATAGCCATCTCGGCCGAGCCGCCCGTGGCGAGCATGGGGTCGACGACCAGGCAGATGCGCTGGTCGATATCCTTGGGCATCTTGCAGTAATACTCATGCGGCTCGTGGGTGACCTCGTCGCGCTCCATGCCGATGTGGCCCACGCGAGCAGAGGGCACCAGGTCGAGGATACCGTCGACCATGCCAAGGCCCGCACGCAGGATAGGCACGATGGCGAGTTTCTTGCCGGCGAGCTGTTTGAACGTGGCGGCAGTGATGGGGGTCTCGACCTCGACGTCTTCCATGGGCAGGTCGCGCATGGCCTCGTAGCCGTCAAAAAGCGCAAGCTCGCGCACGAGCTGGCGGAACTGATTGGTGCCGGTGCTCTTGTCGCGCAAGATCGACAGCTTGTGCTGGACGAGTGGGTGATCGACAAGGGTCACACGGGACGTATCGTAGGTGACGGTCATGGGTTGAAGCCCCTTTCGTTGCGGCCGGAAGATGGCCTTGCTGACAAGGCGCACGGCGACGTTGTTGCCGCGCGCCGTGCATAAGTTTAACGGTTTGTTGTATCGAGTGCCCCGTCGCAACCCTACTGAGCGGTGCTGAGCGAGCGTTTGACGGCATCACGCCAGCCCGCCAGGTTTTGCTCGCGGCGCTCGGCGGACATATGAGGATGGAAGATTTTGACGATCTGAGCGTTTTGCTCCAGCTCCTCCAAATCCTCCCAGTAGCCGACGGCAAGGCCCGCCAAGTACGCGGCGCCGATCGCCGTGGTCTCCACCGTCTCGCACTGCAGCACGGGGATATCCAGCAGATCGGCCTGGAATTGCATGATGAACTCGTTGCGCGAGGCACCGCCATCGACGGACAGGCGCTCAATCGAAAGTCCCACGTCCTGCTCCATGGCGCGCAGCACGTCATAACTCTGATAGGCCATGGACTCGCAGGCCGCACGCACAATGGTCGCGCGACTCGAGGCACCGGTCAGGCCGCACACGATACCGCGAGCATGCGGGTCCCACCAGGGAGCGCCCAGGCCTGCGAAGGCGGGGACGAAGTAGCAGCCCTCGTTGTCGTTGATCGAAGCGGCGAGTTGCGCGGACTCGCTCACGCTCGAGATGATGCCCATGTTGTTGCGCAGCCAGTTCATGGTGGAGCCTGCGGCAAAGATAGAACCCTCGAGCGCATAGCTGATCTTGCCGTCAGCGGCGATACCGATCGTGGAGACCAGACCGTTCTTGGATTCGACGATCTCGTCGCCGGTGTTCATGAGCATAAAGCAACCCGTGCCATAGGTGTTTTTGGTCTGGCCGGGATGGAAGCAGCAGTGGCCGAATAGCGACGCCTGCTGGTCGCCCGCCACGCCCATGATGGGTGGCATGTTGGTCATGATGTCGCTCGCGACGCGGCCGTAATCGCCCGAGCTCCAACGAACCTCGGGCATTATGGAACGCGGGACGTCGAAAAGCGCCAGCAGATCGTCGTCCCAATCGAGCGCATGGATATTAAAGAGCGCGGTGCGGCTGGCATTGGTGTAGTCGGTAGCAAAGACCTGACCGCCGGTGAGATTGTAGATGAGCCACGTGTCGATAGTGCCGAACATAAGGTCGCCCGCCGCGGCGCTCTCGCGCGCGCCGTCGACGTTATCGAGAATCCACTGCACCTTGGAGGCCGAGAAATACGGGTCGAGCGTAAGCCCCGTGCGGGAGCGCACCAGCTCTTCTGCGCCCTGCTCGACCAGCTCGTCGATCAGAGGTGCGGTGCGACGGCATTGCCACACGATGGCGTTATAGATAGGTTGGCCGCTTATGCGGTCCCACACCACCGTGGTCTCGCGCTGGTTGGAGATACCGATGGCGGCAATGCGGTCAGAATGGATGCCGCTCTTAAACTGGACCTCCATCATGACCGCGATCTGGCTGGCAAGCACCGCCATGGGGTCTTGCTCCACCCAGCCAGGGCGCGGGAAGCTGGTTTTGACGCTGCGACGTGCCTGCGCGACGATGCATCCGTACTCGTCGACGATGGTCGCAAGTACCGAGGTGGTGCCGCAGTCGAGCGCCATGATGTAGGAACCGCCAAAGTTAAACGAGGCATCTTCCATGCCCAGGCTGCCCAGATTCAACGACATCGCTTACACCTTTCTATTGCATCGGGCCAGACAGGACCCGCTCGATCTCTGATGCGGGAAGTGCGCCTTGGCGCAGGATCTGGAGCCCGCCGTGCTGGAACGACACGATGGTCGAAGCGTCGCGACACGGGGTCTCACCGGCGTCGACGGCAACATCGACTCCCTCCAGGATGCGCTCCTCCACCGTGGCAAAACTTGCGGGCGCGGACGCGCCATGCGTGTTGGCGCTGGTGCAGGCAAGAGGGCTGCCGCAGGCGCGGATGAGCGCTTGCACCACGGGCGAGGCCGAAGCGCGAAGCGCCACCGTGTCGTCGGCGGCGCGCATAAAGGTCGGCACGCAGGGGGCCGCCTTGACCACGATAGTCAGGGCGCCCGGCCAGCATCGTCGGGCGAGCACGCGGGCCTCGTTAGGGATATCCACGCCATAGCGATCGAGCGCCTCGGCATCATCGACCAGCCAGGCAACCGTTTGGGTGAGCTCGCGCTGCTTGAGGGTAAAGATACGACGATAGCCGGTACCGAGCGCGGGGACCGCGGCGCCGTTGACGGTGGCCTGCGGATCGCGCGGCCACGATGGGAATTCGCTTGTATCTTGAGACACGGCGTCCGAAAAGGCGTTAACTGCCACAGCGACACCATAGACGGTCTCGGTCGGGATCAGGGCCAGACCGCCACAGCCGAGCACCTCGGCCGTACGCTCGACGGCAAGCCGATGCGGCTCCCGCGCTCCCTCGTATACCCGATAGACCGTCTGCATGTGTATGCCAGCCCCTTACGCTCTGGTGCAAGTTTGTTTACTGTGGGGCATTCTCGCACGAAACGTTCAATCTATTTGCCCAGAGCGCATGTTGGTTTGGTGAGCGGCTCTAGTAGTCGGTGAAAGTGAGGGGGTTATTGAAGGATTTTAGCGAGCAAGCGTAACGGTACGATCGGGGAACTCGATGCTTGCAACCAGTTTTCCGCCGAGGCTCTCTGCGTACCTGCTCAGCGTGTCGAGCCTCATCGAACCCAACTCCCCACGCTCGAGCTCGGATACACGTTTTTGAGAAACGCCCATCGACTGGGCGACCGACGCCTGTGTTAGATCTTTTAGCCTGCGAATCTGAGCAAGCTTATAGGCTTCGATACGATCGCGAGTCCTGTCCTGCTCGGCGGTAATGGAGTCGCGTGTTATCCCGCGAGATTCCATATACTCATGCAGTTCCATCTCGATCGAGCCTCCTTACGTGGCGACGGTATATTTGCTCGGCCCTTGGAATGTTGATCGCATACCAGCCGTTCCATTTTGCCCTTGACGATCCCGCTCGCGACTTATCACCAGCCAATAGCAATACCGCCTGGCGCTTGGGGTCAAAGGCGAAGAGGATGCGAATCACCTGCCCACTACACGACGTCACTCTCAGCTCCTTTAAATGATGAAGCTGCGAGCCCTTGACGCGGTCAACCAGCGGACGACCAAGGCTGGGACCTTCCTTCTCGAGCACCAAAAGGTCTGCATAAGTCTGCTTCAGCGTAGCTTCATCCTGCTCATCAAGCCAAGGTTCAATGTAATCAAGCACGATACGGTACCGATGCAGCTGATTTGACATACCTTTCTCCTTCTATAGTAGAAGGTTTACGGTATATTGCAAGGACAAACTTGCGCAGATATCTATTTGTTCAGCTTAAATACGCTGTTTGGGCTCGGCGACGATGGCTCGGACGATGCGGGGGCGATCGGTGAGGTCGTGGACGATGCGCACGTCCGACAGACCCGCTTGACGACAGAGCCCGGCCGCAGCGTCGAGGGCACCCTCGTAGAGCTCGCAGGCAAAGAGTCCGCCGGCACGCAGCATATAGGGTGCCGCATTGAGCAGGCGGCGGAAGATATCGAGGCCGTCGGCACCGCCCTCGAGCGCCAGATCGGGCTCAAAGTCCTTGACCTCGTGCGGCAGCGAGCGCATGACATCGGTAGGGATGTAAGGCGGGTTGGAGACGAGCACATCAAAGGTGCCCCACTCGTCGTGGGGAATGGAACTCACCAGGTTGGTGAGGCTAAAGGCGACGTCGTCGGACGTGAGACCAAGCGCATCGCGGTTTTTGGTAGCAAGGTCGATGGCGCGCGGCTCGATATCGGTAGCAGTGCAGGTGACGTGGCCGCGGCGCTCCCAGGCAAGGGAGAGCGAGATGCAGCCCGTGCCGCAGCCGACCTCGAGAACGCGGGCAGTGCGGGACTCGGCTGGGGCAGGCGCAGCGGCATCCTGAGCTGAAGCCGTCTCCTGATCGGTACCCTCGATGGCGATGCCGTATTCGTCGAGCTCGGGCTCAGCAGCTTCCGCAGTCTCGGCTTCCGCTGCCTGCGCGGCGGCTTCCTCGGCCTCGCGATCGGCAAGCTCCTCGGCATAGGCGCGGCTGCCGAGAACGTCGCCACCCAGCGCAGCCTCATCGGCGGCCGTCAGGTTGGCGGCACGGCGCTCGGCGGTCGCGCGTTCGTCGGCCAGCGCCGCCTCGGCTTTGCGGGCCTGCTCGACCTCATCGTTCCAGGGCAGCTCCACGCGCTGGCGGACGGCGGCCTCGGGGCTCAGCACCTCGGTATCCAGATAGTTCAGGACTTCTTCGACGAGCATCTCGGTCTCGGGGCGCGGGATGAGCACGCCGGGGGCGCACGCGACGTCGATCATGCGAAACTGCGTGCTACCGGTGATGTACTGTAGCGGCTCGCCTTTGGCGCGACGAACGACGGCCGCGTGCATGGTCTCGAGCTGGGCCGCGCTAAGCGTCTCGTCCATGCGCATATACAAGTCGATACGCGCCAAACCCGTGGCCGCGCACAGCAGCCACTCGGCAGAAAGACGGGGATGCTCCTCACCGCGCTCGGCCAGGTACTCCTTGGTCCACTCGAGACAACGCTTGATGGTCCAGATCTCGTTTGCCATGGGGCCCTCCCCTCTTAAGCGCCGGGCGGCGCGCGAATGTCGGAGCAGATTGTAAGCGAGGCCAGCGCTTGGCAAGGGACGATTGAAGGCGATTATCGAGAATCAGCCCAGAATTTTGCTTGAATCGCAATCGAAGTGTTCATTCGTCGACGTCTAAAACTGCATCCGTCAAGCTTTTGGCAAGGTTGCCCCAAAACTGACCAATATCTAACCAAGAACTTGCCAAATCACTTGACGCGCGACGCATCAAAAAATGCACTGCGACTTCTTGGACGATTATTTGAGCAATATTTTCGGCAGAAGATGCACACCGTTAATTGCTTTAAGCAGGTAAGCAGCTCAAAGGCCATCACAGCTGATTGAATAACACCTCAAAGCAATATGCCCTACCTAGTCATTTAAGAACGTCCCCAATGACCACCTCTAAGGCGCCGTAGGTTGAGCATAAGTCAGCGAAAACGCCCCTAAGCGAGCAAGGTGACGTGAAATGAAAGGGCGCTGACCTTCTGGTCGCGCCCTTGAAATTGAACGTCAGATTGCCGCTTAGGGGCGTTTGCAGCGTCGAGCCGTTACGGCGTTTGGTAAAACGCCGTAACTTAAACTGCTTGTGCCAGCTTCTCGGCTCGCTCGGCGGCGGCAAGTGCCTCGATGACGGTGCCGAGCTGGTCGCCCAGAAGGACGCCGTTGTAGGTGGAGTTGAAACCGATACGGTGATCGGTCACGCGGTCCTGGGGCTGGTTGTACGTACGGATCTTCTCGGAACGGTTGCCGTGGCCAATCTGGCTCTGGCGCTCGGCGCCGAGCTCGGCCTGCTGCTTCTCGAGTTCCATCTCGTACAGACGGGCACGCAGCATCTGCATGCAGACCTCGCGGTTCTGGATCTGGGAACGCTGCTCCTGCGACTGCACCACGGTGTTGGTGGGCAGGTGGGTGATGCGCACGGCGGAGTAGGTGGTGTTAACGCACTGACCGCCAGGGCCGGAGGCGCAGTAGGTGTCGATGCGCAGGTCAGACTGGTTGATCTGGACGTCGATTTCCTCGGCCTCGGGAAGCACGGCGACGGTTGCCGTGGAGGTCTGGATGCGACCCTGGGACTCGGTCTTGGGGACGCGCTGGACGCGATGCACACCGGACTCGTACTTCATGACGGAGTAGACGCGATCGCCCTCGACCTTGAACTCGATGGACTTAAAGCCGCCGGCCTCGCTGGGACTGGAGTCGAGCACGGTGGTCTTCCAGCCGCGCGACTCGCAGAAGCGCTGGTACATCTTGTACAGATCGCCGGCAAAGATGGCCGCCTCGTCGCCACCGGCGGCGGAGCGAATCTCGACGATGGTGTTCTTGTCGTCATTGGGGTCGCTCGGGATGAGCATGTACTTAATGTCTTCCTCGAGCTGGGGAAGCTTGGCCTCGTTTTCGGAGATGTCCATCTGGAGCATCTCCTTCTCATCGGCATCGGTAGTATCGTGGAGCATTTCCTTGGCGGCCTCGATGTCATCGAGCGCGCCGATGTACTCGCGCGAGGCGGCGATGAGGTCGGACTGGTGCGCGTACTCCTTGTTGAGACGCGTGAACTCCTTGATATCGGAGGCGACGGCCGGGTCGGAGAGCTTCTTCTCGAGTTCCTCGTAGGCCTTGATGATCTTTTCGAGCTTGTCGCGCATGGCGGGACTCCTTTATATGCGTGAAGATGAAAATCGGCAGAGTTGATGGGGCGCATGGCGCCACTGCGGGGGTAAGCCCAGCTAGAACATGTCGATCTTCAGATACATGCGCATCCCTTCGCGTGTGGGGTACATAGTTGCGGTCTAACCCATACATGATAGCGTGCGCAGGCAAACCTGCATATAACCCGCACGGAATCCGACAAGGGGACAGTCCCTTTGTCGGATTCTAGAGCGTATGGAGCAGGGCGATGAGGAAGCGGATACCCTGGAGGTAGGCGCGGCGGGTGATGCGCTCGTTGGTGCCGTGGACGCCGCGATCGCACTCGTCATCGTCGACTACAAACGCCGAGAAGCGAATGCACTCAGGGCAAATACGCTGGTAGTTGGCAGCGTCGGTCGCACCGATCACGGTCGAGGGCACAATTGCCACTGGCTCGAATGATCCGTTTTCCTCCGTCCCCTTTGGATCACGGAAATAGCGGGCGGCGGTGAAGCGAACCGCCTCGAGGCCGGGACCACCGATGCGCGGGGACGGCGAGGGCTCGGAGCTGCCGAGACCCAGCTCCACTTCGACACGACCGGCAAGGTCCGCCTCGGCAACCGCCTCACGACAGCACGCCACAACGTCGGCCACGCTCGTGCCCTCGAGCATGCGGAAGTTGATGTTGGCCCACATATCCTGCGGCATTACGTTGGCGCCGGTGCTGCCACCCTCGATCTGCGTGGGCGCGCAGGTAGTCGTCACCAGCGGATAGAGCTTTTTGCTGGCGAGGCAATCACGGACAATGGCGTCCCCGTTGGCGGCAATTTCATCGGCCGTGTAGAGCCCCAACTCGACGAGTTGGGCGGCAAGCGGATCGGTCACGCGCGTCGGCCACTCGATATCGCAGATTGCGGTGATGGCACGGCTGAGCACCTCAAGCGACGTGCCGCCGTAGGGGTTGGAAGAATGCCCGCCCGCGCTCTTTGTCTTGAGCACAATGTCGGCATAACCTTTCTCAGCCAGGTCAGCGTGCATGAGCCAACCCTCGCCCGCGCTATACTCGGCAGCCGGAACGATGCGGTAGTCACCCTCGTCGATCAGGTACTCAAGCTCAATGCCGCGCCCCTTGAGCGCACGGCCGATGGCGCCTGCTCCGTACTGCGTAGTCTCCTCGTCCTGGCCAAAGGCCAGGAGCAGCGTGCGCTCGTGCTGCCAACCGTGCGCCAGCGCATACTCGACAGCCTCGAGAATGCCTGCGACCTGATCCTTCATGTCGATCGCGCCGCGGCCCCAGATGTAGGTGTCGTCCACGTGCCCGCTAAAGGGGGCATGTGTCCAGTCGGCCTCGGTATCCGGCACCACGGGGACCACGTCCATATGGCCCATGAGCATGACGGGTTTGAGGGCGGGGTCGGAACCGCCAAGCGTCACCAGCAGCGAATGATCGATAAGCTCGACCTCGCCCGCCGCAAACACGCGCGGCCAGGTCTGCTGCATATAGGCGCGCAGGTCATCGAAGGGCTGCCAGTCCACCGCCTCGGTATCCATGCTCGAGACGGTCGGAAACGACAGCACGCGGCCCAAGCGCTCGCACGCGCCGGCCTCGTCTATATCGGCAAAATCGTCCTCATGCGCAAAGAAGCGCCAAACCTCGGCCATGACATCCTTTCGATTGTGACGACAAAGGCCGCCCCACGGGAGCGGCCCTGCAACGTAAGCGTTTGCGTCGGTTATTTGTCCTCGAGATAGCGGGAGAGGAACTCGCGAGTGCGCTGATGTTTGGGGTTGCCGAAGAGCTCGGCCGGCGCGGCGTCCTCGAGCACCACGCCCTTGTCCATAAAGACCACGCGGTCGGACACCGTGCGGGCAAAGGCCATCTCGTGCGTGACGACAACCATGGTCATGCCGTCGGCCGCGAGCTTGCGCATGACCTCGAGCACCTCGCCCACGATCTCGGGGTCGAGTGCCGAAGTCGGCTCGTCGAACAGCATGATCTGCGGACTCATGCACAGGGCGCGGGCGATGGCCACGCGCTGCTTTTGGCCACCGGACAGGCGACCCACGGCGGCGTGCGCGAACTTTTCGAGCCCCACGCTCGTCAGATGCTCCATTGCGACCTTCTCGGCCTCGGCCTTGCCCATCTTTTTGAGCGTGACGGGCGCGAGCGTGCAGTTGTCGAGCACATCCATGTTGTTGAACAGGTTAAAGCCCTGGAACACCATGCCGATGTCCTCGCGCAGCTTGTTGATATTGCAGCGCTCGGCCGTAAGGTCCTGGCCGTGGAACCAGATGTGGCCCGCGTCCGGGGTCTCGAGCAAGTTGAGGCAGCGCAGGAAGGTCGACTTGCCCGAGCCCGAGGCGCCGATAATGGTGACGACCTCGCCGGGATTGACAGCGAGGTCGATGCCCTTAAGCACCTCGAGCGAGCCAAAGCTCTTGCGCAGGCCCTCGACGCGGATAAGCGGCTCATTGGTCTGTGCGGCGGCCGCGGTGCCGGTAGTGGCGGTATCTGCCATGATGATTCTCCTCGTCTTGAGCCTAGTTGGAGCTGGGCAGCGTGGCCGGGGCCTCAGCGCCCAGCTTTTTGCCAAAGGCCTCGAGCAGGCGGCTCGCCACGAGCGTCAGGATCAGGTAAACCACGAGCGCCACGCAGTAGACCTCCATCTGGCGGTAGTACACGCCGGCGACGGTGGTGGTGGCGTACATGAGGTCGAACACGCCGATGACCGAAAGCACCGACGAGTCCTTGATGTTGATGATGAGCTCGTTGGTGAGCGCCGGAATCGCGTTTTTAATACCCTGGGGGAACACAACCTTGCGCATAGCCTGCCACTGCGAAAGACCCAGCGAGCGCGCCGCCTCGGCCTGGCCGGGATCGATGGACTCGATGCCGCCGCGCAGGACCTCCATCATGTAGGCGGTGGAATTGAGCGAGATGGTGACGAGGCCGGCATTGAAGGTACTCCAGATTTGGTTGGCCTGGGCGGTCTCGAAGCCCATGCCGCGCAAAACGGTGAAGCCCGCGTAATAGATGAGCAGGCCCTGGACCATCATGGGCGTGCCGCGCACGATGGTGGAGTAGATGGTCGCAAAGCCACGGCCGATACTCTTAAAGAAGCGCACCAAGTCGTTGTCCACGCGATCGAAGGTCTGAATACGCAGGAACACAAAGAGCAGCGCCAGGAAGAATGCGATGACGGTGCCGAAGATCGCAAGCGCGATGGTGATCTCGATACCGCGGATAAAGAAGTCCCCGCTCTTGTAGGTCATGTAGACCAGACTCGACAAAAAGTCGCTGGGGTTGGAGTCCGAGACAATGCTCACCCGCACCAGGTCGATAAACGACATGACGCAACGGTCGATAAAGAAGATCGCCGCAATGGCGACCACGACATAGCTGCCCAGGCGCGCGCCGCGACGAAAGCGCTCGGAAGCAAACGGCGACGTTTCGCGATAGTCATTCCAGTGCATGAGTTTGGTGACGAGCGCCGCCGCCGACACGACGAGCCAGGCCCAAAGGATTGCCCAGAGGCAGTCTTGGAACACGCCCGTAGGCGCCAAGAAGCTCAGCGGCGTGGGGTTGCGTTGGCTAAACACCAGGCCGAGCGCCGCGATAACGCTCGTGCCCAGGTACACATAGCGGTGGTCGGCCTTGGTAAAGGAGGCCAGACGATTGATGGTTTTCATGCTGCCTCCCTATGCCGGCTGACGATCGAGGCACGCGTCCCACATTTGGTCGCGCTCCTCTTGGCTAATGCCCTTGAGTGTCTTGTCGATGAGCTTAAGCAGCTTGTCCGAGCCCTTGCGGCAGCCGACGTTTGCCGCGACCTCCTGCTTAAAGCCCTCGCCCTCGGCAAAATGAATAGGGACAATGCCCGGATTTTGGGCCATATAGCCCTTCTCGTTCTCGGTGTTGTAGGTCACGGCATCGCACGTGCCCTGCAGCAGGTTCGAGAACACCGTGGGAACCGAATCGACCGGGTTCTTGTGGACGACGCCCGGGATCTCGTCGATGACGGTGTCGAGCATGGTGTCCTTTTGGCCGAGTACCGTGGCACCACTGAAGTCGCTGAGCTTGGTGGCGTTCTGGTAGGGCGAGCCCTCTTTTACGAACAGGCCAAAGTAGCCAATGAAGTACGGGTCGGAGAAGCCGACCGACTCCTCGCGCTCGGGCGTGGCACTCATACCGGCGATGATGAGGTCGATCTGGCCGTTGTTGAGCGAATCGATAAGGCCCGAGAAGCTCTGCTTGACGGCAACGGGCTCGCCGCCGAGGGCCTTGCAGACGATCTTGGCGATCTGCACGTCGTAGCCATCGGCATAGGCGCCCTGCACGTTGTCGATGGGGATGGTGTACTCACTGGCTTCGGAAACCTGCCAGTTGTACGGGGCGTAGGCCGCTTCCATGCCAATGCGGATCTTGTCCTTGCCGATCACGGAATCGGACAGGTCGTCGCGACCGCCGCCCGTCGTGGGCTGAACCACCTTGAGCGTGGACGGGCGCTGACAGCCGGCGAGCGCGCCGGCGACGACGGAAGCGCTCGCAGCGAGAGCGCTACCCAAAAAGATGCGACGGCTGCACACCAGCTGTGGATGCGCGTCGCGTTGATGGGGAGAATGCATAATCTGCCTTCCCTGTTGAATCGTATGCTGACGACTTAACAGGATATACGCCAGCGACCAGCAGCGCAGCACAAGCTCGAAAAATTAATAGACACACGGTAGTCATTGGGAACGTCGATGTTTTGGCAATGCCAGCGAGCGCCGCCCAGAGCGAACAAGTTGGCATGAAAAAGGCAGGGCATAGACCTTCTGGTCATGCCGTGCCTTTTGAATGGCAAATTGTCGCTCTGGGTGGCGCGCAGCGTCGACCGGTCCGCCGTTCGCTAGAACGGCGGAACCTCTAGAGCAGGGTGACGCTAAAGGAACGGGTGTCGGTAGCACCCGGCGCCAGCGTAATGGTGTTGACCTTGTGCTCAAAGACGTCGTCCTCGGTGTCCATGGTGGTGTGGCCGGTCCAGGGCTCGAGCGCCACAAACGGGGCGTCGTTGGCGGCAGACCACACGCCGATGTACTTAAAGCCCTCAAAGTCGATCTTGACGCCGTGGCCCGACTTGCGACCGCGCAGCGTGAGCGTGGAGCCCGGGGTATCGGTGAACATGATGGCGTCATTATCGAAGCTGCGGTGCGTGATGGGCAGCACATCCGAGTTGTCGGGGGCCTTATAGCTACCCTCGAACGTCATAAGGCCGTCGGGCGTGATGACGGGGGCCTCGTTGGTCCAAACCTCAGTAAACGCCAGCTCGTAATCCTCGAACGCCTCGTCCTCGGCACCGGGGGCGGGCACGTTAAATGCAGGGTGGCCGCCCACCGAGAACGGCAGGTCAACGTCACCAGTGTTGGTGACGGTAAAGGTCTGCGTGAGAGTGGCGTCGCCGGTCAGAGCATAGGTCATGTTGAGCTTAAAGTGGAACGGGAAGGCCTTGAGCGACTCGGGCGTGTCAGTGATCTCGTAGGTGACGGACGAGCCGTCCTCGGAGACCTCGACCAGCTTGTGCTCGACAATGCGCGCGAGGCCATGGCGCGCCATCTCGCAGGTTCCGGCCGCAGACGTCGCCGTGTTGTTGCGCAGCGATCCCACGATGGGGAACAGAATGGGCGCGTGCTTGCCCCAAAAGGCCGGGTCGCCCTGCCACAGATACTCGTTGTCATTGAGGGCAAGGCTCGTGAGCTGGGCGCCCATGGAATCGATGGCCGCAGTGAGGCCGCCGCGCTTGATGGTAGTGACGGTGGACATGTTACTTCCTCCAAAAGTAAACAATAGTGTCGAGGGCTATTGTCCCACTCTTGGCGGCAAGGAGAAGCGACAGGCACAGTTATTGAACGATTGCGTAAAGGTCGAACCCGCCCTGCGGCGTGCTGTCGACCGTATCGGCCGCCTGTGAATTAAAACTCACCGGAACCATGCGCTTTGAGGCACGGTAACGCGTGCCGTCGGTGGCAACGGGCGGCTCATCGACCGTGAGCTCGTAGTCACCGGGCTTGAGCTCGATACCGTCACCTTCGGAATTGACGTATTGGTATTCGTCGACCGCTTGCCCCTTGAGTGTGCGGCCCACAATATGAACGAGCATCTGGCTGTCGCCGCGCGCGGTATCCCACGTCGCGCCGTCCTTGACCTCGACCGACACATGTACCGAGCGCGTGCGGCTGAGCGATTGTTCGACAGACATCTCGACCTTGGCGGCATCTTTGCGCTGTTGCTCCACATGGCTCCAGACATTTCCGATCGCCGAGCAAGCGATGACGCCGGCCATGAAGGCGATGAGGATGGGGCCGAGCGGGGAGCGGCGGCCCGCGTCTTCCTCGCGAGCCAGGTCGGGGCGACGCGTGGGGGCGGGCGCCTGGGCACCCTGCGCGGGCACGTCGAGTATGCTGAAGGATGCCGTGCTGCCGGGGTCGATGGTGTGGCGCGGCTGCGGGGTCTTGGCCGGCGAGATGGACATGTCGGCTGGCTCACCCAGCGTGGCCGTGGCATCGGCCTTTGCCTCGTCGGCCTCGGCCTGGGCCCAGGCTTGCTCGAAGGTCAGGGGCTCGGCGGGGTCGGAATCGGCATCCGAGTCAAGCGCATCGCCAGCATCGGAGTCCACATCGGTCCCGTCGCTCAACTCATCACTTGGCAAGGGCTCGTCCCACACCTCATCCGGAGCCTCGCCCTCGCTGTACCACCATTCAAAGCTATCGATATCCATACGGGGCGCCCCCTTGGCCTCGCAAATAAACACTTGCTAGCCTTATACCCCCAGACGGCACGGCGGCTCGCCGGCACAGATAGGAAAACCATCACAACATTCGACGCTTTTCCTCGTTTTCGAGATTTTCATCGAATGTTGTGACGGTTTGGGCGGCAGCCATGCCGCGAATGTGACAAAGGGACTGTCCTCTTGTCACATCTGGAGGGCGACGGGGATTTGGATGCAGCAGAAGTCCTCTTGGTGGGACTCGTCGTAGCTCGTGGTATCGAGGTAGCAAAAGTCGAAAGCGTTGCCGATGGGCCGGAGCGCGTGCCTGTCCATGCAGGCCACGACGGCGCGGATGCCCTCGGGCTCGTACGGCATACCCCAGCGGCTCATGCACAGATACGTGCCCTCGGGCAGCACTTCGATGCCGATCTTTGCCAGCTCGGCGGGATCGCTCGGCAGCAGTTCCTCGGCACCGCGCGGCAGCACGGCAAAGGAGCCGGCACCGGCAATGGGGTCGTCGGAATGCAGCGCCTCGCGACGCAGCATGGCGCCCCAGCCACGCATGGGGCGCGTGCCCGTCAACGCACGCATGCGCAAAATCGCCCGCATGAGTGTGGGGTGAAGCATCGAGCGGCCACGCTCGATATCGCCCGGAAACTCCTCAAAGACCACGTAGCGACGCTCAAACTGCTTGAGCTCCGGCTTGCCCTCGCGCTCGCGCCAGTAAACCGCCTCGTCGTAAAAGCTCAGACGCTCCTGCACACTCGCGCGCTCGGCTTTGAGCCCGGCGATCTGTTCATCGAGCGCCTGCACCCGCGAGCGCAGGTGGTCGGTCATCTCGCTAATGTCGAACGTCGAGGCTAGGCGGTCGATCTCATCGAGTTCGAGCCCTAGGTCGCGCAGCATGCAGATCAGACGCATGAGCGGGATCTGCGTGGGCGAATAGAAACGGTAGCCTTTTTCGTTAACCACGGCGGGCTTAAACAGACCGATCTTGTCGTAATAGATGAGCGTTTGGCGCGAAACGTTAAACAAGCTCGCCATCTCGCTAATCGCATACATGCCCGTCTGCATAGATCCTCCCGACACACCAAAGCCCGCCGCCCACAGGGGCAGCGGGCTCAAACACTCCTCGTATCCTACCCTAAAGACGCCTATGACCAGCGCTTATAGTTTGCACATGACACGCCGACGGCCTCGAGCGCCTTGGCGGCGATGTGGTGCACCGCGTCGTCGAGCGTGGCGGGGCCGTTGTAAAACGTGAGCATGGGCGGCATGAGCATGACGCCCGATACGCGCGCCAGGCGCGCCATGTTGTCGACGTGAATGGCGCTGAAGGGCGTCTCGCGCACCATGAGCACCAGGCGGCGTTGCTCTTTCATCTGTACGTCGGCCGCACGCAGCAACAGGTTTTCGCTGTAGCCGCTCGCAATGCCGGCGAGCGTCTTCATGGAGCAGGGCGCCACGATCATGCCGTCGACCGGATAGGTGCCGCTTGCGATGGCAGCGCCGATGTTCTTGTTGTCGTAAACCACATCGGCATAGCACGCAAACTCGTCGAGTGTCATGCCGAGCTCCTGCTCGATGGTGATCTCTCCCCCGCGCGTGACGACAAGCGCCGACTCGGCGCCGGCCTGGCGCAGGCATTTGAGGCACTCGAGGCCCAGCGCGGCACCGCTGGCGCCAGACACGCCAACGACAATGCGACGGGGACGGACAGAAGGCTCAGGCATGGCAACTCCTTGACTACTTGGTAGGGCTACGTACTAGAAAGCGAGCTCTGCTGCCCACTTATCTGTATCGATCTCCATGAACTGCGAGCGGATGAAGTTCTTCTTGAGGTTGAACGGGACCGTGCAGTCGAAGATGGCCTTGCAGGCGATGCCGTGCTCGCGGATCGAAGGATCGAACGCGGGGTCGTTGGACGGGTCGAGCACGTGGCAGTGGCAGCCGGGGATGGTGATGAGGTCCACGTCGGCCTGGAAGCGCGTGGTCATGGCCCACATCACGTCGCTCATGTCGAAGATGTCGACATCCTCGTCGACCAGAATCACATGCTTGAGCTCGGAGAATGCCGAGAAGGCGAGCATGGCGGCGTTGCGCTGACGACCCTCGTCATTTTTGCTCGACTTCTTGAACTGCATAATGGCAACGAACTTGCCGCCGCCGCAGGGGGCAGCGTGGACGTTGAGCAGGCGGCCCGGGATAGCGGTCTCGACCATCTTGTAGATGGAAGCCTCGGTGGGGATGCCGGCCATGGACACGTGCTCGCGCGAAGGGCCGATGCAGCTCTCCATGATGGGGTTGGTGCGTGTGGTGACGGCGGTGATCTTGATCACCGGGCAGACCTTAGCGCCACCGGTATAGCCGGGGAACTCGGGCATGGCGTAGCCGTGGCCGTTGACGTCCTCGTTGATGGTCTCGTCGTGCATGAGGTAGCCCTCGAGCACGTACTCGGCATTGGCGATGCACTTCTGCGGAACGGTGACGCAGTCGGCAAGCTCGACGGCGTGGCCGCGCAGGGCGCCGGCGATCTGCAGCTCGTTGAAGCCGAGCGGCGTGGTGGGAGCCTCGAAGCCGCAGCACATGTACACAGCGGGGTCCAGGCCGATGGAGATGGAAATGGGCATGTCCTCGCCGCGCTGGCAGTACTCGTCAAAGAAGGCGCCAAGGTGACGGCTACCCGGGGTGATCCACATGGCGAGCTTGTCCTTGTCGACGCAGGAGAAGCGGTGGATGGTCACGTCGGACTGGGAGCCGTCGGGGCTCGTGCCGTAGGCAAGGCCCATGGTGATGTAGGGGCCGCCGTCGACAGGCGTGTTGGTGGGAGCGGGGACGATCTTGCGCAGGTCAAAGCCCTCGTCGGTCGCCTTGTACACGACCTCCTGGCAGTCGACGTGCGCACCCTCGGCGATCTGCTCGGGCGCGATCAGGTTCTCGAAGCGCTTGCCGATCTCGAGGCCCAGGTGCTCCTCGTCCAAGTCGAGCAGGGCGGCAACGCGCTTGCGGCTGGCAAGCATGCCAATGCAGACCTTAGCATCGTCAAAACCCTTGACGTTGTTGAAGACCATCGCCGGACCCTCTTTGGTCGGACGCATAACGGTGCCGCCGGCGCCGACGTGGCGATAGACACCCGAGACCTCGGCGTCCGGATCGACCTGGGTGTCGGTCTCGAGCAGCTGGCCCGGCATCTCGCGCAAAAAGTCGAGTGCGGAGCGCAGATCGTGGATCTGGGAAGCATCGGTAGTGGACATGGCGTGCTCCTTTCGGGAGAGTACCCGGCGGCGGGAGTGCCGCCGGGCTGGGGAACGTAGTGGGGCCACGGCGCCCATGGATGGGGCACTCGGGCACTCGCAGTTCAAGCACTCGGCTAATTACAGCCAAGCGCTCGACCGTTTACATCAGGCCAAAGAGGTGGAACCAGGCGGCCTCGACCAGCACGACGATAAAGACGACCGCAGTGAGGGGAATGCCCATGCGCATGGCCTCTTTGGAGGTGTAGCCGCCGGCGTCCTTGCCCTCGCCGATAAGGATCGGCAGGTTATGGAACGGCAGGATGTAGTGGATGTTGATGGACGTGAAGACGATGAGTGCCACGGCGAGCGGGCTCACGCTGGAGCCAGCCGCAAAGCTGATGAACGCCGGCACGCACACGCCGAGCACGGCCATGACCGAGCCCATGAACATGTGAATGATCATGGAGAGCGCGGCGACAAGCAGGGCGAACAGGAAGATGTTCTCGGGCACGGAGCTGGGGAGCACGACATCGGCGATCCAGGCGTTCATACCGGTGGCACCGCCCACGGAACCCACGGCCATGGCGGCCGTCAGGAACATGAGGGACTTGATGTCGACGGCGTTCCAGCTGGCGGGAGTGAGGACCTCGCCGATGATGGGCATGGCGAGAGAGACGCCGATGGCCAGGGTGACCCAGCCGATGTAATCGCCCGAGACAGTGAGCCACAGCGCGATGGCGATGACAAGCCACACGATGGTGCGGATCTCCTTGACAGAGAGCTTGCCGAGCGCAGCCTGCTTGGCCACGATCTGCTCGCGATCGTAGACGAGTTCCTTGCTGGGCTTAAAGAGGAAGAGGCCCAGGAACAGGGTGCACAGCAGCGCGACCAGCATGGGCACGCTCATGTACAGGAACCAGTCGATAAACGACGGGCTCATGCCGCCGGCCTCGGCGCTGTACTGCGCAACGAGCGGGTTGAGTGTGGAGTCGCCCGTCAGGAAGAACATGGAGCCCGGAGCGGCAGCGGCAAACACGAGGAAGCCGAGCTTGCCGCGGTCGTCGTCACCGTAGCCGGCGGACTCGGCGATGACCGAGACGACGGCGAGGATGAGGAAGGCGCGGGGGAACGGATGCGGGATCAGCAGCGACAGCACAAAGGTGAGCGCGAAGATCGAGATGATGAGCGACTTGGCGTCGCGCACGAACTTGAGCATGAACGCGTAGGCGATGCGCTCGCCCAGGCCCGACTCCTTGACTGCACTGGCGATGAGGTAGGCGCCGATGACGAGCCACATGGTGGCTTTGGTCCACGAGCTAAACGTGGAGGCGACCGTCGCCGAGATGCTCGCGGCGCCCGTGTCGTCCACGCACACCTTAAACAGAACGAGCAGCGCGCAGTAGAGCAGGCCCACAAAGCCCGGCTGTGCCACGCCACATGCCCAGAACACCACCGTGGCGAGCGTCAGTGCCAGACAGGTCTGACCGCCGACCGTAAGCTCGACCGTCGAGCTCAGCTCCGCCAAAGGAAGAAACTTCACCAGCAAAAAGACAATGATACCCAGCACAAAGCCAATTTCGCGCTTGGTGATCTTAAACGCCTTCTTTTCCGCTTCCATCTCCCCACCTTTCTTGTTGGGGGCGCTCCGGATTCGCAGCCACGTTGCCACTTAAAAAGGGGCGCCCGTTATCGGACACCCCTTACGTTGCGCTGTGTTGCAGCAATACAGTCAAGCGAGATTTTTTGGATAGGTAGCGACCTTTCCTCTTGGACAGAAAACCGTCCCAACAATCGACGGTTTTCCTCGTTTTCGAGTTTTTCGCCGAATGTTGGGACGGTTTGGGGAACCAGTCGATCCCAGATGTGACAAAGGGACTGTCCCTTTGTCACATTGCGAGGGTCGTGCGGATGGATGGGGTCTCTAGAGCCTCGCGGAGCCAGGGGGCAAGGGGCTCGGGGCGACCCTGCAGGTAGCCGTCGAGCTCGGGCGGGGCCACACGACGCACCTCCGAGATTTCCTCTAGGTTGATGTGCAGCTCGCCCGGCTCAACATGGGCAAGATAGACCTCGCACCATTCGCACTCGCAGTGACCGTCGCCGTGGTCCTCGCGGTAGACGATATGTCCCAGATGCTCAAGATCGCTCAGCTCGCGCGCAACGCCGAGCTCCTCGCCCATACGACGAGCGGTGGCCGCGGCAACGTCCTCGCCCGGCAGCGGGTGGCCGGCGCAACCGTCGGCAAGTACCCCGCCCCACAGGCGCTTGAGCGGACTGCGACGACAGAGCAGCAGGTGTACATCTTCGCCCCGACCCTCAACTAGAAGCGTCAGGAAAGCCTGATGCAGGATGCCCTCCCCCGCATGCGCCTCGATGCGATCGACGGGGCCAAGCGCCTCGCCGGTCGCGGCATCGACAGCCACGACCTCGGCGCCCGCGCCGCCCTCGTCCCAGCCGGCGCGCAAGATGCGGGCTGCGGCGGCCTCGAGCGCGGCGATGAGTTCCTTGGTGGTATCGAGGACGCGCCGCAGATCGTCCGCGCTCGCGTGCTCAACATGAAAGCCCGTGCTTGCAACCACCGGCACGCCAAAACGCGTGGCCAGAGCCGCGGCGATATCGTGTGCCGGGATCTCGTCGCGATGGCACGGAACAGCCAGGATGCTCACCGTTGCCGTGCGGCCGGGCTCGGGGCGCGGAATGGCCTGCGCCGTGGCGCCCAGGTGAGCGAACTGGGGCGAGCAGGCATACACCGCCATGCCCCGCGGTGTCACCGTCAACTGGGCCTCGAGCGCAAACTTGCCCTCGCCCACTGCAACCTTTGTCGTGTGCATACCCATGGAATCTCCTGTCGCCCGCGATGTACCTGAGACCATCTTCACCTGTATTGCGACTATACAGACAAGCTCACCATGTGACAAAGGGACTGTCCCTTTGTCACATTCTGTTAGAGTTGCAGGGATTGAATCCCGCTTATTCATGCGACATTGGAGTGACAACCTTGACCGCCGCAACCACGCCTAAAAGTAAGTCAACCGCCGCCGCGCTCTCCCCCGCACGCACCAAGCTCTGCCTGGCGCTGCTCGTGCTGTTGGGATTCTCGCTCGGCTGCTCCGAGTTCGTGGTCATCGGCATCGAAAGCGACTTGGCGACGGAACTCGGCGTATCGCTTGCCACAGCGGGCCAGCTCATCAGCGTGTTTGCGCTTGTCTATGCCATCGCAACGCCGGTGCTTGCGCTCAGCACGGGACGTTTTCGCCGCTACCAGCTGCTCGTGTGCTATAGCATCGTCTTTGTGCTCGGCAACTTGGTCATGGCGTTGGCGCCCAACTTCCAGGTGCTGTTTATCTCGCGCATTGTCCTGGGCTCTGTCTCGGGTGCGCTGCTCGCCGTGGGCGTAACGTACATCCCTGAGCTTCTGTCCCCGCAGCAAACTTCGCTTGCCATCTCGGTGGTATATGGTGCGTTTTCCGTGGCGATGGTCTTTGTGACCTCGATTGGCAAGTTTGTGGCCGACACGCTCGATTGGCACGTGGCCATGTACGGCACGCTGACCTTTGCCGTTATAATCTGCGGAGCGCTCGTGGCGTTTATGCCACGAGCCGGGCAGACCGACGAACCCGCTACCTTCCGCGAGCAGGCGGGGCTTCTGCGCGAACCGAGCATCATCACCGGCATGCTCATCTTTTTGTTTGGCGTGGGCTCGGTCTACGTATTCTACGGCTACGTGACGCCTTATCTTGAGCAGGTGCTGGGCATGGGCACGGTCGAAGCCAGTACCACGCTTATGGCCTACGGCGTGTTCTGCCTGATCTCGAACATCCTGGGCGGATGGATCGACGCGCGTTTTGGCATGAAGGCGCTGCTTGTGACGTTTGTGCTGCAGGCTGTGGCGTTACTCGGGCTGTTTGCCGTGGGCGGCACCATGCCGCTCGCGCTGGTCTTTGTCTTTAGCTTGGCGTTGCTCATGTACCTGTTCTCGGTGTCGTGCATCACGCACTTTATGGACGTGGCACGCAGCCGCCATCCCAAGTCGATGGTACTCGCAAGTTCGGTTGAGCCCATGGCGTTTAACGTCGGCATCTCGTTTGGCACTGCAGTGGGCGGCGCCGTGGTAAGCAGCATTGGCATTGCGTACGTGGGCGCCGTGGGCGCCGCGTTCTCGCTTGTGGCCTGGGCGCTTACGCTGGTAACGATTAAGTTGGCTCGCTGGGAGCGCAGGCGAGCAAGGGCGTAGAGCGAGGTTCCCTCTAAAACGTCTATCGTTCCAGTCGCGACGCTTACCTGACGACAGGCTAAGCCAGCTCCTTTAGCTGTGGTTCGATCTCATGTACTTCGAATGCACGATTTTCCAGTTTTCGTGTATCCGAAGTACACGAAATGTGCGCGGGGCACCTCAAAGGCGGCGGCAGACGCATTGTCTGCCGCCGCCTTTTATACTGGATTTTATAGATACGCGAGTCGTTTACTCCATACCCAGTAGCTCGCGCATCTGAGTTGCGTAGTTAGATGCCATGTTGCCGTAGACAATCTGCACGCCGCCGTTAACATGCACGATGCCACGCGCTTCGAGCTTTTCGGTAAACTCGGCGTCATCAACTACCTTGTCACAGTCATTAAGCTGGATGCGCAGACGGGTGAAGCAGGCCTCGACAGACTTAATATTGTTATCGCCGCCCACTGCCTCAACGATGGCGGGAATGAGGTCGCTGATCACAGTCTTGGGAGCCTTTGCGGCCTCATCGTCGGACTCTTCCTCGCGGCCGGGAGTCTTAAGGTCCTTCTTAAGAATGATGAACTTGAAGACGAAGTAGTACACCACGAAGTAGATGGGGCCGAGGAACAGGATAACCTGCCAGTTGGAGCCCTTGGCTGCACCCATAATGCCGTTAAAGATCAACGACAAGAGCGGGCCGCCGAAGGACGCGGAGCCAGCCACGTTGAACTGCAGGATATAGGTCAGCGCATAGGCAAGACCAGCCATGAGAGCGTGGAACACGTAGAGGATGGGCGCAATAAACAGGAAGGAGTACTCGAGCGGCTCGGTAATGCCGGAGAGGATGCAAGGCACCACGATGGCAATCATGAGCGCTGCGGTCTTCTTCTTGTTCTTGGGAAGCGCCGTCTTGTAGAAGGCGAGTGCAGCGCCAGGCAGGCCGAACATGGCGAAGATAACCTTGCCGTTCATGACAAAACGGCTGACCTCGATGTTAAACGGCGTGCTGGGAGAGCCCAGGATCGCGTTGTAGATATTGATAGCGCCCTGAACAGTCTGGCCGTCGATGGTCTCGACGCCACCGAGCGACGTGAAGAAGAACGGCAAATAGACAAAGTGATGCAGGCCAAAAGGCAGGAGCATGCGCTCGCCGGCGCCGTAGACAAATGCACCAAAGGCACCCGTAGTCTTGATGAACTCGGACAGCGCACCGAGAGCGTTCTGAATAAACGGGAAAACAAAGGACATGACCAATGCGAGGATGCTGCATGAGAGCAGCGTCACCGCCGGGATAAAGCGCGTACCGTTGAAGATGGAGAACACGGCAGGCAGCTCAATCTTGTAGTAACGGTTATGCAACCATGCGACGATTGCGCCCACCAGAAGACCGCCGATAACGCCAGTGTCGAGCGTGGTGATGCCGAGGATCGTGCTCTGGCCCGTCGTAAGATTCGCGGGATCGATAACGCCAGTCGCCGTAAGGAACGTGCCCATCACGGAATTCATGCACATGTAGCCCAAAAAGCCACAAAGCGCCGCGGTAGCCTTCTCGGACTTGGCGAAGCCATAGGCGAGACAAATCGAGAAGATAACCGGGATGTTGTTCATAACGATGCCGGCAGCGGCCTTGAGAATCGAAAAGAAGATCGCAAAGCCCGGAGCAGCAAGCCAGGGAACAGCTGCCGTAAGGGTGGGGCTGGTAAAGGCATTGCCAAAGCCCTGAAGGATGCCGGCGATTGGCAGGATCAAGACAGGCGTCATGAGGACTTTGCCCAGACGCTGGAACTTTGCCAGCAGCTCATCTTTGTTCATGGGATACCCCTCTTAAAGAAACGGGGCGTGCAGCTCCACAGCCCACACGCCCCATAACAGTTATCAAGCGCTATGGAACTAGCTACTTAAGCTCCGGCCAGTAATCCTTATTGGCCTCGATGAGCTTGTCGAGCACTTTGCGAGCCTTCTTTGCGTCACCGACCAGACGATTAAGCGTGAGTGCCTGCAGAGCCTTCTCGTAGGAACCCTCCATCCAAGCCTCAACGGTCAGGCGCTCATAGGCGTACTGGTTCTCCATAAGGCCGCGATAGAAGGTACCGATCTTGCCAACAGCATAGGGCTGCGGGCCATTGGCGCCCACGCTTGCCGCGACCTCTACCATGGCGTCATCGGGCATGCCCTCGATAATGCCGTTGTTGGGCACGATGACAATGAAGGTCTTGTTGGTGTTGCGGTAAATGGCCGAGGTGATTTCCACGATCATATCGCCATGAGCGTCGTTCTGCACAACCGAGGAGTTCTTTGCGGTGCCGACTTTGGCAACACGCTCGCACTCGGCGAACACGCGCTTCTCACGACCGTTGATAACCTCGTCGGAGCGAGTGTAGTCGGGGTCGAGGTGAGCGACCTTGTACTCGGGATACAGATAGTACTGCAGATAAGTGTTGGGCAGATAGTCGGGGAAGTCCTCGAGCATGTCCTTGACCATGGCGTAGGTATCAAGCCAGGACTGGTCACGCTGCTCGGCATCGGCAGGAAGGAAGCCGTTCTTCTCCGTGTATTCCTTAATCTGCGGGACGAGGTCATGGCCCTCTTCATCGTAGATGTGCTTGAACCAACCGAAGTGATTGAGGCCAAAGTACACGGGCTCCGTCTTGCTCATATCGCGACCGAGCAGGCGACCGTAAGAGCGCATGAGGTTGACGGGCTGGTCGCAGATGTTGAGGACGCGATGCTCATCGGGCAGGACGCGCTCGAGACCATATGCCACAATAGCAGCCGGGTTGGTGTAGTTGATAATCCACGCCTCCGGGCTATGAGCGCGAACGTCGTTGACGATCTCAACCATGTCATGCATGGAGCGCATACCGTAAGCCATGCCGCCAGGGCCCACCGTTTCCTGGCCGATGATTCCCATATGCAGCGGAATCTTCTCGTCCTTGCTACGCATCTCGTAGCCGCCGGTACGAATCTGGCAGAGCACAAAGTCGACGTCGGTGTAAGCCTCGTCCTTATCGGTGGTGTAACCAAACTCCACACCGGGCTCCTCCTCGGCGAAGAGGATCTTGCCAAACTCGCCGATCGGACGCTGGCGCTCGGCATCGATGTCATAGAGCATCACGCGGTTCAGCGGCAGAATGTCCATGTGCTTGGTCAGGGCCTTGAGAATGCCAGGGCACCACGTAGAGCCGCCGCCAACGATCACAATATTGAGCTTATCCTTCATGTTCCGTCCCTCCAGGGTTGGCTGATCGGTGTTCTCGAAGACCTTGGGCTCCGCGGTTGTCCTCGGCTTGCTTCGTTTCGATTGATATTTTGCGATATAAGGTCATTTGAGAGTCCCCGTGTGGGCCAATGCGAAACGGGGACACATGATTTCGCTCACGACACAGATATGTGTAGGCAGACACGCGCGTTTGCCCAGTTCATGGGCAATAGGCAATCTTGACCGATTACCGATTTCTCACCTGGCTACACAAAGCGGTACCATATGTACGGCGAGATGCGAGGGGCTGAAACATCTTATGAAAGATCAAGAATCTTTTTATGATCATGTGCGAGCTGGCGAGAGCAAGCTCAACGATCTCGAAAGCGAGATCATGCGCTACATCATCGAGCTGCGTGATGATATTGACGATGTCACGCTTAAGAGCGTTGCTGAACGGTTCTTCGTCGCTCCCAATACAATCGTCAGGCTTGCCCATAAGCTTGGCTTCTCGGGGTTTACGGAGCTCAAACAATCGTATTCCGCCTCGCTCGACCGCAATCGATTCACTATCGAGGCACTTCCTCTTGATACCCAGCTCGTACAGACCAAAGATCTGCTTAACGACAGGGTCATCGATTCGGTTGTGAGTCTTATCCAGGATGCCTCGCATATCGTGTTCTTCTGCTCGGGCTTTTCGAAATACCCGTGCCTCGAGATGGCTGAAAAGCTCAAAATAATGGGCAAGAACACCGATACGCTCAGTGAACGTCATGTCATGAGGCATTACGCAGAGCTCCTCGGCAAAAACGACCTGGTCTTCAGCGTTTCCGTAAGCGGCGAGACGCAGGTGTCTATTGACGCCACATCGATAGCCAAAACGCGCGGATGCAAGGTCGTCACGCTCACCGGCTTTTCTCGAAATTCTCTCTCGAAACTAGCCGACTACCCTATCTACACCGTGCAAAAAGAAATCCGCTTGGGCAGCATGGACCTCGACAGTCGATTGATGTTCTATTACGTTTTCGAATTGATATTTGAGCGTTACTTCAAACTGGCCAAGAAATAAAACTTGGCATGCGCCCGGCTTCGACTCCTTAGCAGCCCTCTATATGAAAGGAACCGCGCATGCAACGTGTACTGTTTATCTGTTATGGAAATATCTGCCGCTCGACGATGGCTGAGTCGGTGTTTACCGAGCTGGTGCACCGCGCCGGACGCGCGGACGAGTTTGTCATCGATTCCGCCGCGACCTCGACCGAGGAGATCGGCAACCCGCCACATCACGGTACCGTTGCCAAGCTACGCGAGGTTGGGATTCCCGTCGTCGCACATCGCGCACGTCAGGTGCGGCGCGCAGAGTATGGCAACTGGGATCGCATTGTTTATATGGATGCTGAGAACGCGCGCGGTCTGCGTCGCATCTTTGGCGACGACCCCGACGGCAAGATTACGCGCTTGCTCGATTGGACCGAGCGCCCCGGCGACGTGGCCGATCCCTGGTACACCGGCAACTTCGATGCCACCTACCGCGATGTGCTCGCCGGCTGCACTGCCATGCTCGAGCAGATGTAGGTTCGCGGGCGCACGAACCTCGCGAGCCGCGTCATCGGCATACAGATCGAGCGTGGATTTTCTCCCACTTTGAGCATTCAAGTGCGCTCTAGACGGGAGAAAATCCACGCTCATTATCTCGGATAGCGGATGCGACAAAGGCACTATCCCTTTGTCGCATCGGGGACTGTCCCTAGACCGGCTTGACCTCCAGCTTTATCCCCTCGGCACAGGAGTCACCCAAAACATCCGAAAGGGCCCAGGTCGCATATAGCGGCAAATAAAGAACAGCTCCGCTGCGTTCAACGTTGCCTCTCGAGAAAACAATCCCAAGCCTTACGCCATATTCGGCCGTATCAAGCACATGACCGAGCGCGGCGTGCGCGTGGTAATAGGAACCCGATTTAACCTCGATCGGAACAGCCGTTCCATCCGGTCCGTCGACCACAAAGTCCACTTCGCCGCGCTTCTTTGTCTGATAGTAGTAAAGCTGGCGATTTTGGGCAGTCAGCTGCTGGGCCACCACGTTTTCGTAAATACCGCCCAGATTGGGTTCCTTGCTATCAAGATACGCCGCCTGGGCGACGCCAACGGGGTAGCGCGCCATCAACATGCCCGTATCCGATTGGTATAGCTTGAACTGCGATGGCCGTGCCGTCTTGAGCAGGGGCGACTTTGGCTCGGTTACGATATCCGCCTTGAGAGCAACGCCGGCATCGACAAGCCAGACAAAATCTCGCTGGTACTTGTCGTAATGCGCCTTGGGGTCAATGGAATTGAGCACGAAGCGTTTGTTTTCGCCCTCGAGCATAATAGGGAGCTGATCGTAAATGCTCTGCACCTGAAGGGCTCGCCCGCTTGCATACTTGGAGATATCCCGCCAGTACTGTTCGTTGAGCTCTGACTGTAGCTGACGAACGGAGGCAAGGTCGCCCCGCGTGTCAAGGAAACGCTGCACGACCTCTGGCATTCCACCGACAACGGTATAGGTCCTGAAGTTTGCCATCATCGCGTCGTGAATGTAATCAGGAATGGGCTTCTCGCTGATACACGCGTCGCGTATCGTTTGGCGAGCTCCCTCGCTCACCCCGATCGCCCAGCAAAACTCCTCGAAATCGAGCGGGAACATCCTAAGCTCGTGAACATATCCCACGGGATAGGACCTAACGCCCTTGAACTGGGTCCCGAGCATTGACCCCGAAAACGCCCAGCGGCACCTCCCGTCCTCAACAAGGAACTTTGCCATCGTCATGATGTCGGGGGCCTCTTGGACCTCATCGATAAACACGAGCGTTTTGCCCGGTGCTATCGGCTTTCCCGAGAGAAGCGTCACCCTGCTGATGAAATCGTCGGCATCCCGTGCCTCGAGAAGAGCATCTTTTGCCTGGCGATTTTCCATGAGGTTGAGCTCGATGTAGGTTGCATGGCTGGCTTTGCCAAATGCGCGAATCGAATAACTTTTGCCGATCTGGCGAGAACCCGTAATGAATAAGGCCTTTTGCTCGGCAGACTTCAGCCAACGCTCCAGCTCTGCCGCTATTTTCCTACGCAGCATAGGCTCTCCCCTCAGTGTCATCAAATGAAATGCAAGGTTTATATGCTTGATTATCGATGAAATGCAGAGTTTTAGAACCTAAAATCGGATGAAATGCAGAGATTTAGGATTATAGGCAAAAAAGAAGGGGCACCATCGGCGGATGCGACAAAGGGCCCGCCCCTTTGTCGCATCCGGCTATTCGTCGACGATCTCGGCAAGCCAGACGTTCAACGTGTCGACCTCGGGACAGCAGAACTTTGCCGTGCCGGGCTCGTTGCCAGGCACGGTTCCGCCATAGCGCAGGATATCGATATAGGGAAAGCCCACATGGCAGGCCATGGCGCACATCTTGCCGCGGTCTCGGTCGAAGTCAAAAACGTCGCCCGGCTTGTGGCCATGGTGGCAGCGGTACGCACCCAGCTGGTCCACGCAGCTCACGCGGATGCGCGGCCGCTTGCCGTGCGGCGCGCCGAGCGGCTTGCCCCCGCCCGCAGGCTTGGCGCCGCCCTCGCCAGCGTTACTCATGGTCAATCACATCCAGGCAGGCTTCGATGGGAAGGCCGGCCGACTTGTCCTCCTGGTCGGCATTGCGCTCGATAAGCTCAGCCACCACACGCATGGCATCGGACGTCGCGCGCTGCAGACTCCAACCTGCCATAACGCGGCCGACGAGCACCGCCGAGAACGTGTCGCCCGTGCCCGGGAAATAGACCGGAATGAGCTCAAAGGGAATCATAAAGTACTCCCCCGCTACATGGTCGTAACCGATAACCGCGTTCGTGCCATTGACCACGGCGCTCGTAATGACCACCGACTTGGCACCCAGCTCGCGCACGGCGTCCACAAGGGCGCGGCCCTCATCGGGCGTAATTTCCTCGGCAATAGGCCTATCGGCAAGCAGGCACGCCTCGGTATAGTTGGGCACCGCGTAGTCTGCGCACTCCAGAAGATGCCGCATAAGGCCAATCGTGGACTCGGGCACGCCCGCATAGAGCTTGCCGTTGTCGCCCATGATGGGGTCGACGAACACCTTGGTGCCCTTTTGCGCGCGGCGGTGGCAAAAGTCCGAGATGATGCGCGTCTCTTCCTCGGTCACGATAAAGCCGGTCGAGATGGCGTCGAACTCAAAGCCGAGCTCCTCCCAGATGGCAAGACTCTGACGCACGTACTCCGTGGTGTCGTGGATGTAGAACTTGGGGTAGTTGAGCGTGTCGGAAACGAGCGCCGTCGGCAGGTTATGGATACGGTAGCCCATGTGCGACAGCACCGGCAGCATGGCGGAAAGCGCGACCTTGCCGTAACCGCACATATCGTTAATCAGCAGCAGCTGAGTGTTCTTCATGAGGGTCTCCCTTGTTTCGGGCACAGCGCAGCAGCGCCACAGTGCGACTAAGTGTAGCGCAGGAGGCGTTGTGGGCGGAGGCGAGCGGTACGAAGGGCAAATTGTTGCGGGAAGGTTTCGGAAATGGGGGCTGTTTGCTCCATAGCGGCCTAGTTGATGCTACTCATATAGCGCCATTTCAAAACTATGCCTATTTACTACGTTTAACCGCCCGCCTCCAACCACAACGAATTTCTCTCCAACAAAACCGCAGGTAGATAGCTTGCGTTTTTTCAGAAACAGCTGTTGTGGTCAGCGATGCTGGATTCATCGTAGTAATTAGGCATAGTTTTTGGCAAGGCCGCTTCGAAAGGCATCATCGCAGCCCAAAACGATACCTTTTCCTTCGTCCCCAAGGGATCAGATTGCCGCTTAGGAGCGTTTGCAGCATCGAGCGGTTACGGCGTTTGGTAAAACGCCGTAACTTAATAAGTTTGGTACCTTGACATTTATTTCTTGCACTCCTAAATTAGTTAGGCACAAAACAATTGCACTACCTAACTAAAGAAAGGAGCGACACCATGTGCGATGACCACATCGGCCTCTGCCCCCACACGCCGGGCGGCGACCCCCATGAACCCGCAGATGCGCCCGCGGCACAGTCCCAATCAGACGCGCTCGCCAAGCACATCCTAAACGGGCTGGGCTTCTGCGGCCACTTTCTGCACTTTCACGGCGGCGGCGCCTCGGGAAAGGCCCCCATCGTCTGCTTGCTCGCCAAGCAGCCAAACGGCGAGATGTCACAGCAGGAACTAGGCCTGCACTTTGATCTTAAGCCCGGTTCGCTTTCCGAGATTCTCTCCAAGATCGAATGCGCCGGCCTTATCGAGCGCAGCCGCAATCCCAAAGACCGGCGGCAGCTCACCATTCGCCTGACCGAAGCGGGATGGGAAAAGGCCCACGTAGAGCAGGCGGCCCGCATTCGCTTTAGAGAGCAGGCCTTTAGCGCGCTCACCCACGACGAGCGCGAGGACCTCGCCGAAATGCTCGATAAAATCCGCGTAACCTGGGAGGAACTGGATGATTAAAACCCTCATGGGAAGCATCCGCGACTATATGAAAGTCACTGTTGCCACGCCGCTGCTCGTGCTTGGCGAGGTGCTCTGCGAGATGCTGATTCCATTTATCACCGCCAACCTGATCGACGCTATCAAAGACGGCGCCACCGTAGCCGAGATGCTTCCCACCGCAGGCTTTTTGGTGCTCATCGCGCTGACGTCGCTTGCTTTTGGCGCCGCGGCTGGTGTCACCTGCAGCCATGCGAGCTGCGGATTCGCCAAGAACCTGCGTCACGACCTGTTCTACAAGATCCAGACGTTCAGCTTTGCCAACATCGATGAGTTCTCGAGCTCCTCGCTCGTCACGCGCCTGACCACCGATATCAACAACGTGCAGCAGGCCTTTATGATGATCATCCGTATCGCCGTGCGCGCGCCGCTGGTCTTGATCTTCGCCTTTACCATGGCATTTATCATGGGCGGCAGCGTTGCCATGGTCTACCTGGTCATCATTCCGCTGCTGGGCTTTGGGCTGTTCTTTATCATCTTTAAGGTGCGCCCCATCTTCTCGCGCGTGTTCCACAAGTACGACGCCCTTAACGAGTCCGTCGAGGAAAACGTCACCGGCATGCGCGTGGTCAAGAGCTATGTGCGCGAAGACTTTGAGAAGGAGAAGTTCGCGACCGCCGCACGCGACGTCCAGATGGACTTCACCCGCGCCGAGAAGCTGCTCGCCTTTAACAACCCCATGATGAACATCTGCGTCAACGGCGCGTTCGTCGTCATCATCTACCTGGGCTCCAAGCTCATCATCACGAGCCAGGGCACGCTGTTCGACGTGGGCCAGCTCTCCTCGACCTTTACCTATGGTTTCCAGATTCTCATGAGCCTGATGCAGCTGTCGATGATCTTTGTCATGGTGACCATGGCCGACGAATCGGCACACCGCATTGCCGAGGTGCTGGCCGCCGAGCCCACGATCGCCGATCCCGCCGAGCCCGTGCTCGAGGTTGCCGACGGTTCCATCGACTTTGACCACGTGAGCTTTAAGTATTCCAAGCATGCGAAGCGCCAGGCGCTCGACGATATCGACCTGCACATTACGAGCGGCGAGACCATCGGCATCATCGGCGGCACTGGCTCGGCCAAGTCCACGCTCGTTAACCTCATCGCCCGCCTGTACGACACCACCGAAGGCGCTGTGCGCGTGGGCGGCGTGGACGTGCGCGACTACGACCTGGACGCGCTGCGTCACCAGGTCGCCATGGTGCTGCAGAAAAACGTGCTGTTTAGCGGCACCATCGCCGAGAACCTGCGTTGGGGCGACCCGAACGCCACCGACGAGGAAGTCCGCGAGGCAGCGCATCTGGCCTGCGCCGACGAGTTTGTCGACGGTTTCCCCAAGGGCTACGACACCTGGATCGAACAGGGCGGCTCTAATGTTTCGGGCGGTCAGAAGCAGCGCCTGTGCATTGCACGCGCCCTGTTGCGTCGCCCCAAGATCTTGATCCTGGACGACTCCACCAGCGCCGTCGACACCAAGACTGACGCCAAGATTCGCGCAGGCCTGGCAAGCTATCTGCCCAACACGACCAAGCTCATCATCGCCCAGCGCATCAGCTCCGTGCAGGACGCAGACCGCATCATTGTCATGGAGGGCGGCCGCATCGCACAGATCGGCAACCACGAAGAGCTGCTCAAGACGAGCGAGATCTACCGAGAGACCTTTACCTCGCAAAACAAGATGTCTGCCGAGGGCGAAGGGGCCGTCGAGGCCGACACCGAGGCATCCGCAACGCAAGCTCAGACCCAGGAAGGAGGCGAGGCACATGAGTAAGGCAACGACCGCCGAGCGCGCGCTCAACCGTAAGGGCGGCACCATGTCGCGCCTCATCAAGACGCTCTTTGACTTCTATCCCGTGCTTTTGCCCCTTGTCGTCGCCGGCGTGGTGCTCTGCGCCATCATCAACTCCATCGGCGCGACCTTCCTGCAGAGCGCCCTGCAGATTATTAGCGAATCGTGGCAGTCGGGCGATTGGGAAGCCGCACAGCCCAAGATTCTACAGCTCGTGACCACCCTCGCCTGCATCTACGGCGTCGGTGTCCTGTCCTCGCTCTTCTGGAACCGCGCCATGGCTATCGTCACGCAGGGCTCGCTCGAGAAGCTGCGCGAGATGATGTTCAACCGCATGCAGGACCTGCCGATCCGCTACTTCGACACGCACCAGCGCGGCGATATCATGAGCCACTACACCAACGACATCGATACGCTGCGCCAGATGATCAGTCAGTCGCTGCCCAACCTGCTCATGACGATCATCATCATCGTCACGGTGTTCTTTATCATGCTGTACTACAGCGTGTGGATGTGCCTGGTCATCATCGCCGGCGTCGCCTTTATGACCTTTATGACCAAGCTGCTCGGCTCCAATTCCGCGCGTTTCTTCATTGCGCAGCAGACCGAGCTCGGCGTGGTCGAGGGCCATATCGAGGAAGTCATGAACGGTCAGAAGGTCGTCAAGGCGTTCTGCCACGAGTCTGCCGCCGAGGCCGATTTTGACGAGCGCAACGAAAAGCTCTTCGAGGTCTCACAGAAGGCCAACATGTACGCCAACATCCTCATGCCCATCCTTATGAACCTGGGCAACTTGCTCTACGTGCTGGTGGCCCTTGCCGGCGGCATTTTCCTGGCGCTGGGCGTGCCCAACCTGAGCATCTCGGGCATGGCGCTGTCGATCGCCGTCGTGGTGCCGTTCCTCAACATGACCAAGCAGTTCTGCGGACAGATCGGCCAGATCTCGCAGCAGATCAACGCCGTGGTCATGGGCCTCGCCGGCGCCGACCGTATCTTTGAGCTCATCGACGAGAAGCCCGAAGCCGACGAAGGCTATGTGACGCTCGTCAACGCGCAGGTCAACCCCGATACCTGGCAGCTCGAGGAGGCTGACCACCACACCGGCATGTGGGCGTGGAAACATCCGCACCGCGCAACCGGCGAGATCGAGTACGTGCCGCTGCGTGGCGACCTGGTCATGGACAACGTCGACTTTGGCTACACGCCCAACCACGAAGTGCTGCACGGCGTGTCCGTGTTTGCCAAGCCGGGCCAGAAGATCGCGTTTGTCGGCGCCACCGGAGCCGGCAAGACGACCATCACCAACCTCATCAACCGCTTCTACGACATCGCCGACGGCAAGATCCGCTACGACGGCATCAACGTCAACAAGATCCGCAAGGCCGACCTGCGCCGAAGCCTGGGCGTCGTGCTGCAGGACGTGAACCTGTTCACCGGCACCGTGATGGATAACATCCGCTACGGCAACCTGGACGCCACCGACGAGGAGTGCATCGCGGCGGCCAAGCTCGCGGGCGCCGACGACTTTATCACCCGCCTACCCGACGGCTACGACACTATGCTCACCGGCAACGGCGCGCAGCTGTCGCAGGGCCAGCGCCAGCTGATTTCGATCGCACGCGCCGCCGTCGCCGATCCGCCGGCAATGATTCTGGACGAGGCCACGTCGAGCATCGATACCCGCACCGAGGCCATCGTGCAAGCCGGCATGGACAAGCTCATGGAAGGCCGCACGACGTTTGTCATCGCGCACCGCCTCTCCACCGTGCGCAACTCCGACGCAATCATCTGCCTGGACCACGGCCGCATCATCGAGCGCGGCAACCACGACGAACTGATCGCCAAGCGCGGGTATTACTACCAGCTGTACACGGGTGCATTTGAGCTCGAGTAGATAGGCTTGTTCCACGGAGGTCTCCCAGGCGGGCCGGGGTGTAACCTCCGTGCTCAAACATTCTCGCTTCGCTGCGAAACTGCGCGCGGAAGTTACACCCCGGCCCGCCTGGGAGACCTCCTGCGCGCAATCAGCCCGTCGTTTAAAACGGAATAAAGGTTAGTGAGGCCCTGGCCGTTTGGCCAGGGCCTCGTTTTGTGTGAGCTACTTGAGGAGTTGGGCAATGGCGTTGACGAATTTTTGGACTTGGAGGGTGAGCTCGAGCGGGTAATGCAAGAAGACCGGCACCTCGCGGCCGCATAGGAACGGCACGCCCACAAAGGCCGGGTGCACGCCCGACCACGCTCCGCAGGTGAGCACCGCGTCACCCTTTTCCTCCGCATCGTTGAACAGCGCAAAGTCAAAGCTGTCCACGTCGATCACGTCCACGCCGCCGTCGGCCAAAAGATCAATGCGCAGGCTGTCCATAGCGTCGTTGCCGTGACGAAGCACGCGCAAGCGCATGCCCTCCAGGTCGGCAACCGTGATGCGCGTCTTGCGCGCAAGCGGGCTCGTGCGCGGCACATCAATATAAAACGGTACGTTGACGATAAGGAGCTTTTGGCAGGCGTCGCCCCAGCGCGGGGTCGAAAAACTCGACTGCACCACATCCACCTCGCGCCCCAGGCTGCGCATAACGGATTCGCGCTCGTCATAGAGATCGCTCACCGGCACAATCTCAAAGCGCAACGACGGTTCCAATTCGTGCACGTCCGTCCACATCGACAGCGTCTGGCGCCCCGGGCACATCATCGACACGCCCAGGCGCACGGCACCGCCATCGCCCGCCGCGCGCCGGGCGCGACGCAACGCATCCTCGGACTGGCGCATGATCGAGCGCGCGTCGTCCACCAGCAGGGCGCCCGCCGGCGTCACCTTGACGCCCGAGTGCGAGCGCTCGAACAACGTGATGCCAAACTCGGCCTCGAAGCCCGAAACCTGCTTGACGAGTGCCGGCGTCGACACGCGCAGCTTTGCCGCGGCGCGCGAGAAGCTTCCCAGCTCAGCGGCGGCCGCTATGGCCTCGAGTCGTCGATCGTACACGTCAATCTCCCGTTTCCAGACGTATGGACATGCGCTGCCGAAGGGGGTCGTTTTGGCAGGTCACACACTCAATTAAGAACAAATTGCCTTGCGTGCTGTAAACCATAGGTTTACGCCATTCTAACAAATATGCAATTCACCTGCGCAAATGCAAAGCATACGATAACCAGCGAAAACCACGTGGGTCGATTAATGGGAGCGACCCACCGGGAGGCACAAGAAGGGAAGTTCCTATGAGCAACTGGCTTAAGCTCGAGGGCGATGTCTGCGCTGTGACCGGCGCACTCGGCGGCATGGGCGTCGAGATCTGCCGCGAGTTCGCCCGCAACGGCGCCAACGTCGTCCTGCTCGACCTGGACGAGGAGAAGGTCAAGGCCGCGGCCGCCGACCTCGCCGCCGAGTTTGGCATCCACGCCGAGGGCTACAAGATGAACGCCACCGACGAGGCCGAGGTTCAGGCCGCCGTCGACGCCACCATCGCCGACTTCGGCCGCGTCGACGTCCTCGTCAACACTGCCGGCATCCTGCGCTTCGCAGCCATGGAAGACCTGCCGCTGAGTGACTGGAACGAGGTCCTCAACGTCAACCTCACCGGCTACTTCATCACCTCGCAGCGCTTTGGTCGCGAGATGATCAAGGCCGGCCATGGTCGCCTGGTGCACATCTCGACCGTTGCCAGCCACTCCCCCGAGACGTTCTCGGGCGTGTACAGCTCCACCAAGGCGGGCGTCAACATGATGTCGAAGATGTTGGCTGCCGAGTGGGGTCCCTACGGCGTGCGCTCCAACTGCGTCGAGCCCTGCTTTGTTAAGACCCCCATGTCGGCGAGCTTTTGCGCCGACCCCGAGGTCGAGAAGAGCCGCAGCCGTCTCATCGCCACGCGCCGCATCGGCGAGGTCAGCGATATCGCCAACGCCGTCATGTTCCTGGCGTCCAAGCGCTCGGACTTTACCACCGGCGACGCCATCAAGGTCGACGGCGGCTTCTCCAATATGATGGGCGACCTCACCGCCAAGCCCGGCGGCCGTCGAGCCTTTGCCGACAACTACCTCAAGAACAAGGGTGTCGAGCTTTGGTCCGACGAGTCCGGCGTCGCAAAGCCCACTGACCAGTAAACCAGCCTGACAGGGAGGCCCGCGGTGATGCCCGCCCCTCCCCCGCATCGATTAGAAAGAGTCCAATGGCTTCCACCAACTCCAACAAGGGTCGCGCCGTCGTGCTTTCCGCCGCGTGCGTCACCATGTTCTTTGTCAGCTCCATCGCGCTGTATTCCGTCGTGAGCAAGAACCTGCTCGCCGTCTACCCCGAGTGGTCCAGCGCCCTTACCTGGGCTTTCCCGGTCTTTCAGACCATCATGGCCGTGACAGGCATCTTCGCCGGCCGCATCTCCGATAAGATCGGCCCCCGCAACGTCGTGATCGCCGCCGCCGTGTGCTACGGCCTGGGCTGGTTCATGTCTGGCACCGTCACCGAGCCGTGGCAGTTCTACCTGTGGTTCTCGCTCGTCGCCGCCATCGGCAACGGCCTGGGTTACAACCCGGCGCTCACCACCGGCCAAAAGTGGTTCATCGACAAGAAGGGCCTGGCCTCCGGCATCACCCTGGCCGCTTCGACCGCCGGCCCCGCCGTGCTGTCCCCGGTGCTCGCCTCGCTGCTCATCCCGAGCCTGGGCATCTTTGGCGCCCTCAAGGCACTCGGCGTCATCTTCTTTGCAATGATCGCCGCCTCCGCCCTGTTCCTGAAGGCCCCCGAGGCCGGTTGGCTGCCCGAGGGCTTCGAGGCCCCCAAGGGCGGCGCACACGCCGGCACCTTCGGCGACCTCACCCCGGGCGAGATGGTCAAAACCCCGCGCTTTTGGATCCTCATCGTCACCTTCGCCTTTGCTGCCACTGCAGGCACCCTGCTCGTGGGCAAGGTTGCCTCCATCGCCGCCGTCCAGCTCTTCGCCGACCCCACGTGCGCCGCAGCTGTCGCCCTCGGCGGTGTAGTGGTCTCCGTCAACACCTGCGCCAACCTGGTCGGTCGTCTGTCCTTTGGCCAGATCATTGACAAGCTCGGCGCCTACAAGTCGCTGCTCATCAGTCTTGTCGTCACCATCGTCGCGCTCGTCATCATGTCGATGAGCTTTACGCAGAGCATGTTCTTTGTGGCGCTCGCCCTGCTCGGCTTTAGCTTTGGCGCCCTGCTCGTCATCTACCCGCCGCTTACCGGTGGCGCCTTTGGTACCAGCAACATCGGCGTCAACTACGGCATCATGTTCCTGGGCTACGCCGCTTCTACCTGGATCAGCCAGCCCATCACTGCCGTGCTGTATCACGCTGAGGCCGGCAGCGCCGCCTACCAGCAGTCCTTCTACGGCGCCATCGTGATCGCCGCCATCGCCGTCGTGCTCACCGTCTACATGATGGTCTCCGACAGCAAGAAGAAGTCCGCCTAGTTTTACCGATGCGACAAAGGGACAGTCCCTTTGTCGCATTCCACCGCCACCAGTATTAAGGAGTCGAAATGTCTGAGCTCAACCCCGTCCGCATTGCCGTTATCGGCGCCGGTGCCATGGGCCGCAACCACATCCGCTTTGTCACCGAGGAGCCCGAGGCCGAACTCGTCGCCATCGCCGACGCCTTTGAGGGCGCCCGCGCCACGGCCGAGGCCGCCGGCGTGCCGTTTTACACCGATCCCGCCCAGATGATGGACGAGGTCAAGCCCGAGGCCGTCATCATCGCCACCCCCAACGACCTGCATCTGGGCGTTGCTCGCGAGGCCATCAAGCGCAACATCGTGCCGCTGGTCGAAAAGCCGATCTCCAATGACCTCGAGGATGCCCAGGCCTTCGCCGCCGAGGCCGAGACCGCTGGCGTGCCCGTGCTCGTGGGCCAGCACCGTCGCCACAACCCCTTCGTCAACAAGGCCAAGGAGATCATCGAGTCCGGCGAGCTGGGCAAGCTCACCGTGTCGAGCTTCCACTACATGATCTATAAGAATGACGAGTACTTCGATGTCGAGTGGCGCCGCAAGAAGGGTGCCGGCCCGATCCTGGTTAACCTGGTTCACGACGTCGACCTGCTCCGCTATCTGCTGGGCGAGCCCGTTGCCGTCCAGGGTATGCAGTCCAGCGCCGCCCGCGGTTTTGAGACCGAGGACTCCGCCGTGGTCAACGTCCGTTTTGCCGATGGCGCGCTCGCAAGCATGACCATCTCCGATGCCACCGCCAGCCCCTGGAACTGGGAGGCCACCGCTCGCGAGGACCCGCAGTACCGTCCCTTCGACGCCGACGCCTACTTTATCGGCGGAACCTTGGGCGCCCTTTCGCTGCCCCGCCTGCACCAGTTCTCCTACGACGGCGCCTCCAACTGGCACAAGCCGCTGCAGATGGAGATTCCGGCCGTGGACCCGGCGCTGCCGCACAAGATGCAGCTCAAGCACTTTGTGAAGGTCGTCCGCCGCGAGGTCGAGCCCGTCGTAACCCCCGCCGACAACGTCAAGACGCTCACGCTTCTCAACGCCATCAAGGAGGCCGCCGAGACCGGCCAGCTCGTCGAGCTGTAGCACCTTAGGACAGGCCGCGGCAGAAACCCCATGCCGGGCCCCTCGGTCCGCCACAAATAAGCCCCTCTTCTTTGCCCCGCGAGCAGCTTCCTGCCCGCGGGGCATTTTGCTACGTTGCCAATGATTTTTCTGGGACGGGGGACTTTTTGCACCTTAGCTTGATTCGTTCGCCACGAAATGTGCCTATCTACTACGTTTAACCAATCACCCTCATCCATACAGAATTTCGCGAAATAAAAACCGCAGGTAAACGGCTTGCGCATTTTCGGAAAACCGGGGGATGGTCGACCCACACGGTTCAAACGTAGTAGATAGGCCGCTTTCGTGGTTCCGCGCCAAAACAGTCTTTTTTGGGCGAAGTGGCAGGTGGTATCCTTGGTAGCTCTGTGCTGCAAACGCACCTTAAACGCAAGGAGTCCCATGGATCTTATCCCCCAGCTCGCCCGCGAGCTCAACCTTAAGGCCGCCAACGTCGAGGCGGCCGTCAAGCTCATCGACGAGGGAAACACCATTCCCTTTATCTCGCGCTACCGCAAGGAAGCCACGGGCGGCATGGACGACGTCGCCCTGCGCGCACTCGACGAGCGCCTGTCCTACCTGCGCAATCTTGAGCAGCGTAAAGAGGACGTCATCCTGCTCATCGATGCCCAGGGCAAACTCACGCCCGAACTCGAGCAACAGATTCGCGAGGCCACACAGCTCCAGCGTGTCGAGGACCTCTACAAGCCCTACCGCAAAAAGCGCATGACCCGCGCGCAGAAGGCACGCGAGGCCGGCCTGGAGCCGCTCGCCAACATGATCATCATGCAGGCCTCGGCCAAGGGCAGCGCGCTCGACGCCGCCGCGGACTACGTCAACGAGGAGGCCGGCTTCGACACGCCCGAAAAGGCGCTCGCCGGCGCCGCCGACATCGTGGCCGAGACGGTGGCCGAAGATCCCGAGAACGTCGCCGACCTGCGCGCCTTTACGCAAAACACCGCCGACATCGTCGTCGAGGCCACCGACCCCGCCGAGAAGACCCCCTACGAGCCGTACTACAGCTATGATGAGCCGCTGCGCCGTATACCCAACCACCGCGTGCTGGCTATCGACCGCGGTGAGCGCGAGGGCAAGCTCCGCGTGCGCGTGAACGTCGACGGCGCTGCCGCTACGGCACGCCTCGGCAGCCGCTGGCCCCGTCGCCAGGGCGTGTTTGCTCCCGTCTTTGACGCCGCCATCGCCGATGGCTACAAGCGCCTCATGGCCCCCTCGCTGGAGCGCGAGGCCCGCGCCAAACTCACCGTTCGTGCCCAGACCGAGGCCATCAACGTCTTTGCCAAGAATCTCGAGGGCTTGCTCTCGACGCGCCCCGTGCGCGGCGCCCGCGTGCTCGCGCTCGATCCGGGCTACCGCACCGGCTGCAAGGTCGCCGTCATGGACGAGACCGGCAAGCTACTCGACCACGGCGTGGTCTATCCCACCAAGCCGCGCCATGACGTCGCCGGCACCAAGCGCGAGCTCGCCCGCCTCGTCAAGAAGGACGGCGTCAACACCATCGTCGTCGGCAACGGCACCGCCAGCCGCGAGACCGAGGAAGTCGTCTCGGAGTTCATTGCCGAGCAGGCGCCCGGGCTGCGATACACCATCGTCAACGAAGCCGGCGCGTCGGTGTACTCCGCCTCCGAGCTCGCCAGTCAGGAATACCCCGACCTGGACGTCACCGTGCGCGGCGCCATGAGCCTGGGCCGCCGTCTGCAAGACCCGCTGGCAGAGCTCGTCAAGATTCCGCCCCAGTCCATCGGCGTTGGCCAGTACCAGCACGACCTTGACCAGGCCGAGCTTTCGCGCACCCTGGGCCACGTGGTGGAAGACGTCGTCAACCGTGTGGGCGTCGACGTCAACACCGCGAGCGCAAGCCTGCTGGGCTACGTGTCGGGCATTACGCCGAGCGTAGCCAAAAACATCGTGGCCTACCGCGAGGAAAACGGCGCCTTTACCGATCGCCGCCAGCTCAAGAAGGTCCCCAAGCTGGGCCCCAAGGCATATCTCAACGCCGCGGGCTTTTTGCGCATCAGCGGCGGCAAGAACCCGCTCGACGCGACAAGCGTCCACCCCGAGAGCTACGAGGTGGCCACGTCCGTCTTGGAACGCGCCGGCGTGGCGACCAGTGAGCTCAGCCGCGGCGGCGTGCCCGACATTGAGCACCGCCTGGGCAGCATTTCGGCACTGGCAAGCGACCTGGACTGCGGCACCCTGACGCTCATCGACATTGTCAACGAGCTCAAGAAGCCCGGTCGCGACCCGCGCGACGACGCGCCCGAGGTGGTCTTTAGCCGCTCGGCGCTTTCCATCGACGATCTGGAGCCCGGCATGGAACTCAAGGGCACGGTGCGCAACGTTGTGGATTTTGGCGCGTTCGTCGACGTGGGCGTGCACCAGGACGGCCTCGTACACATCTCCAAGCTCGCCAACCGCTTCGTCAAGCACCCGAGCGACGTGGTGCGCGTCGGTGACACGGTCAAGGTGTGGGTCGAAAAGGTCGATCGCGACCGCAAGAAGATCTCCCTCACCATGGTGCAGGGGAGGTAAACCGCCAAAGCAAGGGTACCCCCTGTAGCAGCGTGCAAAATCGCGAGTATTCTGCAATTTCCGCCGCTCCGAACGCTCCTCAGAGGCAATAAAGTCACAAACAGCCCCCGTTTTAGCGTCGTCAGAGCCAAAACGGGGGCTGTTCCGTGCTTCAACCAGCTGGTAAAAGCCTTTACCTTGCTGAATACTCTCAATTTTGCACGTCGCAGGCGGGGGTACCTTTGCCTACGGCAGGATATGGAAGCCGAGTGCTAACTTGCCGGCAAGCTCGTGTCGGCAGCCCCGGCCTTTCCTTTACCTAGCGCGACCCTCGCGAAGCGCGTGAGCGATAGGGAAAGGAAAGGCCGGGGCGAACAACCCGCGGCGCAGCCAGTGTTCGCGTTACGGCAGGATATGGAAGCCCAAAGCGGCGATATCCTTGGCAAAGCCGCGCACGGTATCGAGCGAAACCTCATACGGGTCGCGCCCGATGTTCTTGCGCTTGGCCAGGATACTGTTGGGCACCGTGATGATCTGACAACCGCATCCTTCCGCCTGGTAAATGTTGATGAGCTCGCGCGTGGATGCCCACAGGACCTCGCAGTTGGGCTTGGCGGCGGCCCTCTTGACCGACTCCGTCATAAACGGAATGGGGTCAACGCCGGTATCGGCGATACGGCCGGCAAAGAGCGAGATGATAGACGGCGTCTCGGCGTCAACGGCCTCGACCATCTCATCGACCTGCTCGGGAGTAAAGATGGTGGTAACGTTGACCTTGATGCCGTCGGCCGAAAGCTTGCGCACCAGCTCGGCGGTGGACTCGCCCTTGGTAGTCACGCACGGAATCTTGACGTAGACGTTCTCGGCCCAGGCAGCAATCTCGCGGGCCTCGACCTCCATGGTCTCGACGTCGTCGGCAAAGACCTCAAACGACACGGACACATCGATGATGTGGGCCAGGACCTCCTTGGCAAACGCGCGATAATCCGTCACGCCGCCCTTCTTCATAAGGGACGGGTTGGTCGTGAAACCCTGAACGTTGCCGCTCTCGTACATGTCGAGCATGCCCTCGAGGTTTGCACCGTCAGCGAACACCTTGATTGCCATCTGCCTGATTCCTTTCGTTAGCATACGGCCGATAAACTGCTAAACACTTTATCTACGTTTATCAAGGCGTGAACTGCGGTTTTTATCTTCTCGGCGAACGGTTTTGCAGATTTACCATTTTTATATCGACGCCCCAGCGGCAAAACGTTTTTGCCGATCATTGCGTTTGATTCCGTTCACGGAACAGAAGCAGCGCCTCGCCGGCTCATATTCACAATCGCTCCAAAGCAAAAAGCGGTGACGCCTCGATTGAGACGTCACCGCTTCCGTGTAGGAGCCGGTTATCGGAGCTCCGCCCGATTAGGGCTTAACGTATGCCTGGATTACTCTTCCTCAACGTGATTGATCACAGCACCCTTGGTGTGGATGAAGTTGGGGACGAAGGCAACGACCAGAAGGACAGCGAGAATCGCGTAGACACCGGTGGTACCGAAGGCCTCGGCAGCGCGGCCAAGCGTAATACCAATGACGGAGAAATCGAAGTCGCCGAACGTAGTGTTCTTGAAGCCAAAGACGTCAAGAACGGGCAGGAGCAGGGCCGGGGCAAAGGTGATGAGCAGGCCGTTGACGAAAGCGCCAAGAGCTGCGCCCTTGCGACCGCCGGTAGCATTGCCGTAGATACCTGCGGTAGCACCGCAGAAGAAGTGGGGAACCATGCCCGGGATGATGAAGATGCCCAGGGTAGCGCCCACGATGAACATACCGACCACGCCACCGATGAAGGAGGCAACAAAGCCGAGGATGACGGCGGTGGGAGCATAGGGGAAGAAGACGGCGCAGTCGACGGCGGGGATGGCGCCGGGGATCAGCTTGTTGGAGATGCCCTGGAAAGCCGGGACCAGGTCGGCAAGGATCATACGAACGCCGTTGTAGACGATAGTGACACCGACGGCGAAGGACAGGGCGCAGGTCAGGGCATAGACGATTACATTGTCGCCGCTAGCGATCTTGGTAACGACCGCAGGATCTGCGATGTAAGCGGCGAAAGCGGTAACCAGGTAGAAGAAGGCCATGGTAAGAGCCGTGGAGATGGTGGTGTCGCGCAGGAAGGAGAACTTCTCGGGAACCTCGATCTTCTCGGTGCTGTTCTCCTCGGCGTCCTTAGCAAAAAGCGTACCGACTGCAGCGGAGATGTAATAGGCGAGTGAACCGAAGTGGCCCATGGCGATTTCATCGCCATCGGTAACCTTCTCGGTGAAACGCTGACCAACGGCGGGAAGCATAGCGCTCACGAGGCCCAGGAACATGCCGCCCACGATGACAAGCTGGACATCCTGGAAGCCAGATGCCTGCAGAACGGCAGACAGCAGGCAAGCCATAAACATGCTGTGATGGCCCGTCAGGAAGATGTACTTAAACTTGGTAAAGCGGGCAATGATAATGTTCACGACGTAGCCGAGAATCAGGATCATCATGGTCTGAACGCCGAGGACGCTCTGAGCCATCGAAACGACGACCTCGTTGTTGGGCACGACGCCGGTGATGTGGAAACCGGTCTCGATGAAGGTACCCAGCGGAGCAAGGTTCTCCTGAACAACAGCGGCGCCGGCAGACAGCATGATGTAACCCAGAATGGGCTTCAGGGTGCCCGTCATCACCTTGTGGGCAGGACGCTTAAGCGCGACAAGGCCCACAAAGGCAAATAGACCCATAATCCACGCTGGCTTGGTCAGAATCGATTGGATAAACTCAAGTATGGGAAGGATGGCTTGCATCTGCGCTTCCTTTCTCTCTAACGTGGGCGCGTTTCCCTCTTCCACAGGGAACCGCCCTTTTTTGTGCCGCTTTAGGCGTTAGCGGCGGCCGCCTTGATTGCCTCGAGGGCGTCTTCGCGGATCTTCTTCTTGTTCACATAGCTGCGAACGATCACAACGTTGCCGTGGAGCTCGGGGGCGAGTTCTTTAACGGTGATGAACAGATCCGGATTTGCGGAAGAAGCACCGTTCAGGTCCATAGACTCAACGTCGGCCTTGATGCCCTCCTCCTCGCAAAGCTCCTCGACTTTGCCAGCGAGCATCAGGCTGGACCCGATGCCGTTTCCGCATACGGTGATGATATGCATGGCAACCTTCCTCTCCTACACGTGACGGTTTTCCGTCTATCCAAAAGCGGCGACGCATCGCCGTGCCATTAAGGCCTAAAAGAATGAACGCATGGTCTCCAAAACCTGCTCGGGCGTATCGCATGCGCTGAGCTTGGCAACGCAGTCCTCGTCCTCGAACATCTGCGAAAGCTCCGCCAAGCAGCCAAGATGAGCCTTGGGGTCGGGTGCGCAAATACCCACGAGCACGTGAACCGGATCGAAATCCTCGTGTCCAAACGCAATGGCAGGGTCAAGCGTGACGATACAGATCCCCGCTTCACTCACATTGCCATCTGCCTGAGCGTGGGGCATGGCGATGCCCTCTTCCAAGACCATATAGGGGCCGAATTTGTGAACCGATGAAATCATGGCGTCAACATAGCTCTGGTCGCATTTGCCAGCGTCTACGAGCAACTTACCGCATGCCTTGATCGCTTCCTCCCAGTCGGAGGCCTCGACGTGGCAGGCAACAAGCTCGGGCTTAAGAAGATCGGTCAGCATGCTCGTCCCCTACTCCTCAGGCAGGATATGAAAACCAAGCGCCTGAATGTCGCGGGCAAAGCCCTTGACCGTATCAAGCGAGTACTCAAGCAAATCTTTCCCGAAATTCTTGCGCTTGGCAAGAAGGGCATTGGGGACCGTAATGATCTGACAGCCAACGGACTCCGCCTGGAAGATATTGAGGACCTCGCGCGTAGACGCCCAGAGAACCTCGGCAGCAGGCTTAACGGCAGCCTTCTTTACGGACTCCGCCATGAGGGGCAGCGGATCGACGCCGGTATCGGCAATGCGACCGGCAAAGATGGACAGAATAGAGGGGGTCTCAGCAGAGACGGCATCGACAAACTCGTCGACCTGCTCGGGCGTGAAGATAGTGGTGACATTCACCTTGATGCCGTCGGCAGAAAGGCGCTTGACCAGCGCGGCAGTGGACTCACCCTTGGTGTTGAGCGCCGGGATCTTAACGTAGACGTTGTCTGCCCAGGTTGCGATCTCGCGAGCCTCGGCTTCCATGCCCGCCTCGTCGTCGGCGAATACCTCAAAAGAGACCGACACATCAGTAATGTGCTCAAGAACCGTCTTGGCAAAAGCGCGGTAGTCGGTCACGCCGCCGGCCTTCATAAGGGAAGGATTGGTCGTGAAGCCCTGAACGTTGCCATTGTCATGCATGTCAAGCATACCCTCGAGGTTAGCGCCGTCGGCAAACACCTTGATCGCCATGTTCGGTCCTTTCTCATCTAACACTATTGCTATCGAAAGCCTTCTTCTTTGTTTCAAAAGCTTTTCGGTTTTCTTTTATAAACCATTTCAAAAGCTATCGAAAGCTCAATTGTCAACTTTCCGTGAACGGTCGAATATCGGGCGTGAACGTACTTCTTTTGGGCGGCACCTTCAGAATGAGACTCTTTATAGCCCGTTTACGTGCGAACTATCTGCTACGCATGCATTTGTGACATGCCATTCCGTTCTTTTGATTCATTCGAATTTGCCTTGTTCTTTTCATATCGATACGTTATATTTCGATTACGAAAGGCGCATCTTTTACCTTTTGTTCAAAAGGAGCGGCATATGGCATCTACTTCAGACCTTTCACCGGCCGAGCGTCAGCGATTTATCATGAATTGGCTGGCCGAAAAGCCAAATATCTCGGTATCCGACATCGTTCGCCGTTTTTCGGTTTCGGAAGTCACCGCACGACACGACCTCATCTCGCTGGAATCCGAAGGCAAGCTGCGTCGCGTACGCGGCGGAGCGGTATCGCTTTCTCGCTCCAACGCAATCTCGTATCCCGAGGAGCGCATCAATGTCCAAGTCGAGGCCAAGGAAGCCATCGCCGCAACCGCAGCAACTCTTGTTGATGATGGCGATGTTCTGGTAATTGATATCGGCACCACAGGCTTTTACTTCGCTAAGGCCCTCATGGACAAGCGTGAGATCACCATTATCACCGGCGATCTTGCAATCGCGAACTACGCCAGCTTCAATCTCCCCAATGCTTCGGTAGTGCTGCTGGGCGGCTCCGTGCGCAAGGGCCACCTCTATCTCGCGGGCGCACTAACGCTCGACTGCATGAGCAAACTACATGCCGACAAGGCGTTTGTCAGTGCCGACGGATTCCACCCCGACCACGGTTTTACCGTCGAGCACGACTTCTCGGCCATGATCAAGCATATGTACCTTACCAACTCAAACCAGGGCTACATGATGGTTGACCAGGGAAAGTTCAACAAGACCAGTTTTTATCAGTCCGCGCAGATCGATGACCTCGACGGCATCATCGTTGATGGAGACGACGAGGGCATCATGACGGCGGCGATCGAGAGCAGTCGCAGTCATCCCAAGCTCTATATTGCAAAATAGCTCAAATGGCCGGGTCGCCCCCACTGCGGGCGACCCGGCCATTTATTAAATCAACCCAAAATGCTGCATCGCTGTGACGGTACCGTCGTGTGCGACATCGTTGGTCACGTAGTCGGCGACCGCCTTGACCTCGGGCATGGCATTGCCCATGGCCACAGCCGTCTCGACGGCGGCAAGCATGCCCAGGTCGTTGCCGGAATCGCCAAAGCCAAAGGTGCGCGCATTGCCAGTGCGGCCCAGATACTCCAGCGCTCGCGCCACGCCCAAGCCCTTGTCGATGCCTTTGGGGCTCAGCTCGCGATTCTGGCCACCGGTGTTGCACAGCTCAAACTCGCGATCGATAAAGCCATCGTCGTTGGCTACGCGAGCCAGGTCGCACGCGTTAATGCACACCTTGCCTACGCGCAAATGCCCATCGACGCGCATCTGGTCGGTGCCATGCACCACGCCGGCGCCTAGCAGAAATGACTGTTCGACACCAACTGGCTCAAGTGAATAGGTGGCACCGTTCGTCTCGAACAACGCCTCGCCGCCCGCCACAGTAATGCGACGCGCGAGCTCCTCAACAATGTCTTCGTCAAAGCAGTCCTCGTGTACCACGCATCCCTCGACCTCGAGTGTGGCGCCCGCCATGGCAACGATACCCGCCGGGTTCAGCGCACGCAGGCCATCGGCAACCAGCCACAAAGGGCGACCCGTGCAGATAAATGCCTGGTGGCCCGCATTGCGCAGGCGACCAAATGCATCGACAACAGCCTTCGACGGATGGACTGCATTGAAGTCCTTATCGGTCATATCATCGGGATCGAACGACGTCAGCGTGCCGTCCACGTCAAAAAAGAGCACAGCGGGTTCGGGACACGCATCAATCATATGGGTTCCTTTCGAGGATAAGGGCAAACGAAGCATCCATCATATAATGGAGCGACGCAACCAGAGAGGTCACCCATGGAATTTTACGCAAGCTGCCCCGAGGGCTTTGAGTCCGCACTCGCCGATGAGCTTAAACGCCTCGGTCTTTCGCATGTCCGCCGCTTAAAGGGCCGCGCTACATTTGAGGGCGAGCTCGAAGAAGGCTACCGCGCCTGTCTGTGGTCGCGCCTGGCCAGTCGCGTGTTTGTGGTCCTTGGGCGCTTTGAGGCGCAGGATGCCGATGAGTTGTACGACGGCGTTTACGACATCGCCTGGGAAAGCATCGTCCGCCCCGGCGCCACCATCGCCATTACCGCCCGCGGCGTGACCGAGCAGCTGCGCAACACGCGCTTCTCGGCCCTGCGCGCCAAAGACGCACTGTGCGACCGCCTGGCCGAGACCACGGGCCGTCGCGCCGATGTCGACGCCGCCGATCCCGACGTTCACCTGCTGCTTTCGCTGCGTCAGCGCCGCGCGAGCATCAGCCTGGACCTTTCGGGTGACCCGCTGTTCAAGCGCCTGCCGCCCGCAGCGACCCGCGCCGGCGAGGGCGCGCACGTGCTGCGCCCCGACTACGCCGCCCTGGTGCTGGCGCAGGTCGGCTGGACCGCGCTATGTGAGCGCGAGCTGACGGCCGACGACTACGAAAACGAAGCCCTGCCCACGCTGATCGACGCCTCATGCGCCGGCGGCGGTCTGCTGTTGGAGGCCGTGAACATTCTGACCGACCGCGCCCCGGGTACCGCACGCGAGCACTGGGGCTTTGAGGGCTGGCAGCTGCACGACGCCGCCCTGTGGAAGCAACTGCTTGCCGAGGCGCGCGAGCGCGAGACGGCAGCACGCGAGCGACAGGCGCGCATCGTGGCCGTAGACATCGACCCCGCCGCCCGCAAGACTGCCGAGCGCATGGTCAAGTGCGCCGGCTACAAGCGTTTTGTCGACTTTTGCGCTGCCAAGCCAGCCACCGTGTTGGACCATGCAGGCGCTGTCGCCGGCGCCGCCGTGGTCGCGGATACGACCGAGACGCCGCTTTCGCTCATGCACGATGCCATGACGCTCATCGGCGAGCTGCGCCGCGCGCCCGAGCTTGCCGCGGCACCGGTCGCCGCACTCACCCGCGACGGATTGCTGGCCCGCGCGCTCCACGCCGAGCCCGAGCGCTCCATCGCCGTCATGCCCAACAACGAAGAGGCGACCGTCGAAGTCTGGCCTTCTCTCGACCACGCCGCCGCGGCATTCGAAGCTGCGACCAGTGCGAATGCCGAGGAGCAGGCCGCAGCTGCCCAAGACGAAGCCGCCAATATCCCCATGCCCGAGCCTGCCGCCATGCTCGACCTGGGCGACGGCAAGCCGCTGCCCGTGCTCATCCCCGAGTCGGAGCAGTTCGCCAACCGCCTGCGCAAAAACGCCCGCCTGCGTCGCAAGTGGGCAAAGCGCGAGGGCGTGAGCTGCTACCGCGTCTACGATGCCGACCTGCCCGATTACTCCGCCGCCATCGATCTGTACGAGGGTTGTCCACAGACTCCGGGCCGCTGGCTCGTCATCGCCGAATACGCCGCGCCCAAGACCATCGACCCCGCACTGGCCCAGGCCCGTATGCTCGATATTCTGGCCATCGCGCCGCGCATCCTAGATGTCCCAGCCGAGCATGTGCACGCCAAGGCCCGCATGCGCTCGCGCGGCGGCTCGCAGTACGGCAAGCAGGGTGCCGGCAAGGGCGCATCGGGCGAGCGCGCCAATATCGCGCGCCGTCGCCTCCCGCTCATCGAAGAGGGCGGGCTCACCTTTGCCGTCAACTTTGACGACTATCTGGATGTGGGCATCTTCCTGGATCACCGCGTCACGCGCAACCTGGTGCGCGAGCACGCCAAGCATGCGCGTCGCTTCCTCAACCTGTTTGCCTACACCGGCACCGCCACCTGCTATGCGGCAGACGGCGGCGTCGAGGAGACCGTGACGGTCGACCTCTCCAACACCTATCTGGACTGGGCCGAGCGCAACATGCGCCAGAATGGCTTTGTGGGGCCGCAGCATCACTTTGTGCGCGACGACGTGCTCGCCTGGATTCGCGACCAGCGCCAGACGCGCAACCGCTGGGACCTGATCTTTGTCGACCCGCCCACGTTCTCGAACTCGTCCAAGATGGGCCGTCGCACCTGGGATGTTCAGCGCGACCATGTTGAGCTGTTGGCCGGCGTATCGCGCCTGCTCGCGCAGGGCGGCCATGCCATCTTTAGCTGCAACCTGCGTGGCTTCCGCCCCGAGACGCGCAAGCTCGCCCGCGCGGGCGTGGTGTTGGAGGACATTACGGCGCAGACCATCCCCGAGGACTTCGCACGCAACCAGAAGGTGCACCACTGCTATATCGTGCGCCGCCTGCCCATCGAGGACGCCATGGCCGAGGTCGGCTTTTGCGCCGAGGAAATTGCCGAGCGCGTCGAGGAACTGCGCAACCCCGAGGCCCGCAAGCCCCGTGTGACAGTACCCGCGCACGCGCAGGCCGGCAACGGCAAGTCCAACTTTGCCGGCAAACCCTCCCCCGCCGGCAAGCCCAAAAAGAAGAAGTTCTACGCCAGCAAGCCCAAGGGCAAATAACAAAGTTGCGGTGGAATACGGACTGTTTTGCCTGGAATTAGGCAAATTTAGACCGTATTTCACCGCAACTCATATTGGGATGGTGGTTGGCGATCTAGCCTTGGATGACTAGGCGGTAGCCAATGCCCACGTGCGTTTGGATATAGCGCGGATGCGCGGGGTCGGACTCGATCTTCTTACGCAACGTGCCCATAAAGACGCGCAGGCTCGCCAGATCGCTCTTGGTCGCCGTACCCCAAATCTCGTGCAATATAAACTGGTGCGTCAGCACCTTGTCGGCGTTGTGTGCCAGCAAGCAGAGCAACTTGTACTCGATCGGCGTCAGGTGCAGCTCCTCGCCATCCATCGTGGCGATGCCGGCGTCAAAATCGATATGCAGCTCACCGGTATCGAACGAGCCCTCGGAGGCAACACCGCCCGTTTGCGCATACGAAAGGCGCCTGAGCGTCGTGCGAATGCGCGCGAGCAGCTCTTCGACCGAAAACGGCTTGGTCAGGTAGTCGTCGGCACCGGCATCGAGTGCGCGGATCTTGTCCGCGTCTTCGCTGCGCGCCGAGACCACAATGATCGGCATGCCCGACCATGCGCGCACCGACTCCACCACCTTGACGCCATCCATATCGGGTAGGCCCAGATCGAGCAGCACAATGCTCGGTGCCTGCGACGAGGCGGCGGCGATGGCGGCGTGGGCGGTCTCCACAGCCATATGGCGCAAGCCGTGCGCCTCGAGCGCGGCGACGATAAGGTTGCGGACGGCGGGATCGTCCTCAACGACCAAGATGAGCGGTTTCACGGCAGAGTTCGGCACGGCGCTACTCCTTATCAAACGAAACATCGGCGGCGGGAAGCTCAATCGTAAAGACCGAGCCGTGCGGGTCCGCCGCGGCAACCTCTATGCTACCGCCATGCGCCAACGCAATGGAGCGGCAGAGCGAAAGACCCAGGCCCACGCTGCGATGGCTGTCGGCAAGACCGTGGTTGGCGGTGTAGAACGACTCAAAGATTCGCTCGCGGTCCTCGGGTGCGATGCCCGGCCCGTCATCGGCAACCGAGCACGCCACGCGGCCGCCGTTGACGTCAATCGAGATCACGATATGCGAGCCCTCGGGCGTATAGGTGATGGCGTTGTTCACCAGGTTTACCACCAGCTGCACCATCAGGCGCGCGTCGACGTTGACGAGCGCCGGCTCATCGCACGCCACCACCTTAAGGTCGTGCTCGCGCACGGCCGGATTTACATGGCGCAGTGCCTCCTCGACGATATCGTCCATAAGCTCGAGCGTTGTCGACAGATGCATGCCGCCGCCCTCGAGCTTGGTGATGGCAAGCAGGTTCTCGACGGTGGCGTTGAGCCACAGCGCATCCGAGCGAATGGATAGCAGCAGGCCGCGGCGCGTCTGGGCATCGAGCACCGCGGTGCCGGTCGAACCCTGATCGAGCAGCACGTCGGCATTACCCGAAATACTGGTAAGCGGCGTGCGCAGATCGTGCGAGATGGAGCGCAGCAGATTGGCGCGCAGCTGCTCATTTTTGGCAAGCACCGCCGCCTCCTCGCGGGCCTCCATGGCGCGGGCGCGATCGAGTGCCAGCTCGCCTTCGCTCACGATGGCATCGGCAAGTGTCCGCTCCTCGTGCGTCAGCACGTCGGGCTCGGCAACGATAGCCAACACGCCCACCACCGAGGCGGGATCGCCCGCGCGCACCATGGTGTCGCCCGAGCGCACGGTCAGGTAGATGCCGTAGAACGCCGAGGCGCCGTAGGTGGCATCGAGCGGCGTTCCCACATAGGCGGACGCCGAGAGCCGCGGCGGCATCTGCGGCGCCAGTTCATGCACCGGCGCGACATCGCCCACGGCCGTGTATGTCGCACGCGGCAGCAGGTCATCGCCCTCGGCGTCGGCGCTGTACCACACGACAGGACAGCCCGAAAGACGCGCCAGCTGCGTTGCCATAGCATGGACAATCTGCTGCTGACCGGCGCAGCGCTGCAGCATACGGTTGGTCTCGAGCACCATCTGCGTGCGCCGGTCGCTGGCGGCGGCCTGCGCTAAGGCACGGCGTAGGGCAAGCGAAATCGAGCTCGACACGAGCGAGACCGCAAACATGATAAAGAACATGCCGGGATAGACGCGGTCGATAAACGACAGCGAGTAGCGCGGGTCGACAAACAGGAAGTTGTAGAGCGCCACGGCGGCAGCCGAACTCAGCAAGCAATACAGGCGGCTCCAGGTAAAGAACGCGCACAGCTGCACGGCGAACACATAGACGATCATGATGCTCGGCGCGAGACCCGGATGGTCGAGCAGCGCGCCCACAATCGTCGCCGCGACCAGCAGCCCCGCCGATACGCAGGCGTCATACAGAGGGCTGCGACGCGTCAGCGTCGTGCGCCGCCACCAAAAGTTCTCGGCAATATCGCCGTCCGCATGGACGTCCATCAGCGCCCCGTCCCTCTCTCAAAAACAAAAACCACCACAAAGGGGACAGGCACCTTTGTGGTGGTTTCCCCTTGTGGTGGTTCCAAGTGTATAGCCTTTACAGCCTGCGGTCGTTAGACAAACAGCACGTGCGCGAGCAGGGCGCACACGCACACCGCTCCAAATACCAATGCCACGATCGAAATCACGCGATCGACCATGTCCATGTTGGCCCGATTCGTAAAGAACCGATCTTCGGCGGCGTCGATACCCGCCTCGAGGACGTCGAGTGTCCTTGCATCCATGTTTAACTCCCCGGCTTTAGTTTTGTCCATCGAAAACCAGCTCCATGCAACCCGTCGGCGCCTACGGACGCTCGTTGGGGGCCAGGCGCTGCATCTTGCTCACGGCCTTAAACTTGGTGAACAGCGGCACGTACTCAAAGCTCACGTTGGAGTTCTCCAGGCCGTACCAGCGCGCGGGCGTGCCGGCGGCGCGGCGGATGATGTACTTGAGCGTGATGGCCGTGCGCTCGCTCGGCTCCACATCGCTTTCGGGCGCCAGCAGCTTACGGATCATGACGAACTTGAACGTGCCGATGTTGCCCGGATCCTTATAGACCGAGTAGTCGTGCGTCTGCGACGGCAGCTCGCCGGTGGCAGCCAGGTCCTGAACAACTTGGCGCAGGTAGGCGTTGACGCGTTGGTTAATCTTGTAGCCCAGGTACAGATGCACGCGGAAAACATAGTCGGTGCCGAACGTCTCGACCGAATAGGCAAAGGTATGCGGCTCGTCCATGGTCTCGACATTCACGAACCACCAGGCGCGAGCGCGCTTGGGATGCTTGTCCAAGATCGAGTAGACGATATCACGGTCGATGTAATCGGTATGGGTGTCCTTGGTCAGGTACACGATGTTGTCGCTCAGGCGCTCGTAACGGTCGTCGTCGCGCAGGCGCTTGAGCTGCGGCAGGTAGCTGCGCAGCGGCAGCAGCGTAAACTGGCGCTGCTCGACCGCCGTGCCGTTGTACCAGCACACCATAATGCCCATGATGAGTGCAGCCATGAGGATGGTGAAATAGCCGCCGTGGAAGAACTTGGTGAGCGAGCTCACGAAGAAGAAGCCCTCGAGCAAAAGGAAGAAGGCCGCGAAGATCCACGGCGCGACCTTGAGCTTGCGCTCCTCGTGCAGGTAGAAGAAGAGCAGCAGCGTGGTGCACATCATAGTCAGCGTAATGGCAAGGCCGTAGGCGGCTTCCATATGCGCCGAGTTCTGGAACAGCAGCACCACAATGACGCAGCCGACAAGCATGACGTTGTTGACCATGGGGATGTAGAGCTGGCCCTTGGTCTCGGCAGGGTAGAAGACCTGCATGTGCGGCATGAGGTCCAGACGGCTGGCCTCGGACACCAGCGAGAATGCGCCGGTGATGAGCGCCTGCGAGGCAATGATGGCCGCGACGGTGGAAAGGCCGACGGCAAAGGGACGCAGACCCGGGGTGAGCATCTGGTAGAAGGGGTTGAGGTCGGCGATACCCATGAGCTCGGGGTTGGCAGCGTTGTTCATAAGCCAAGCGCCCTGGCCCATATAGGACAGCAGCAGGCAGCACTTAACGAACGGCCAGGTAGCGTAGATGTTGCCGCGGCCGACGTGGCCCATGTCGGAGTAGAGCGCCTCGGCACCGGTGGTGGCGAGGAAGCAGCTGCCCAGAATCATGATGCCCGCGTGGTTGTTGGGGCTCAACAAAAAGGCGATGCCGCGCACCGGGTTGAGGCACAGCAGCACGGCGGGGTGCTGTAAGACAAAGAACAGACCCGTGCCGCCCAGGAACAGGAACCACAGCGTCATGATGGGGCCAAAGGCGTGACCGATCTTGGCCGTACCGATGCGCTGCACCAAGAAGAGCACGATGATGATGGCGAGCGTAATCGCGACGACGCGACCCTGGTCATCGCCCAGCACGGCATGGACCGCCGGGATGGTGCGCAGGCCCTCGATGGCCGTGGTAACGGTAACAGCCGGCGTCAGGATGCCGTCGGCGAGCAGCGCGGCACCACCCAGCATGGCGGGGATGATAAGCCACTTACCGCAGCGCTTGACCAGGCTGTACAGGGCAAAGATGCCGCCCTCACCATGGTTATCGGCGCGCAGCGAGATGAGCACATACTTGATGGTGGTCAGCAGCGTGACCGTCCACACGACAAGGGAGAGCGCGCCGAGCACGAACTCCTCCGTGACGCTTCCGATGCCGCCGTTGCCGGCAACGAGCGCCTTGGTTACATACATGGGGCTGGTGCCGATATCGCCGTACACCACGCCCAGCGTGACGAGCATCGCCGAGATGCTCACAGGAATCGCAGCGTGCGAGGCTGCCTCCTTGGCCTTTTGTTCCATAAGCCGGTTTCCTCCCAACTTTAATGTTCGAAGGGATTATAGGTAATCGGCCCATGTTTTAATGCACTGTTTTCCCAGCTAGATAAAGATTTATACAGTCTTTAGGCCACCGCGGCGATATGGAATGTGACAAAGGGACGCCCCCTTTGTCGCATTCGTCATTTTCCGAGCCAGTTTTTGAACCACCACTCCATGGAGCGGCTCATCTCGGCCATAAAGGGGCTCGTGTGCTTGCGGGTGTAGATATCCACGACGCGCTCCCCCACCTCGCGGGCGTGCAGGCGAAACATCGCATCCATCTCGGCCACCTGCGCGTCCATGGTCGCGGTATCGGCGCGGCGATAGCGCTCCTCGTGCACCAGGTTCACCACGGGATGCGCGATCGCCGGGCGTTCCTTGCGGGGCGTGCCGATGATGAGCATCGATAGCGGCATGGTATAGGGCGGCAGATCGAGCAGCTCGGCAACTTCCTCGGCGTTCTCCACGATGTCGCCAATGTAGCAGCTCCCCAGGCCCAGGGCCTCGGCGGCAACCACGGCATTTTGCGCGGCGATCACGGCGTCCTGCGCCGCGATGGCAAAGTCGCCTAGACCCGGTGCACGACGGGGCGCCTTGCCCGTGCGCTCGACAAACTCGGGCTCAAAGCAGCCCACGTGCTCAAACAGATCAATCCACTTGGCATAGTCGACCACAAATATAAGTGCCCAGGGCGCCTTGGCGATCATGGGCTGGTGGTCGCACAGGTCAGCCAGACGGTCCAGCGTAGCCTGCTCGCGAATGCTCACGATGGAATACATCATCATGGCGCCCGCCGACGGCGCGCGACTCGCCGCATGCAAAATCGCCGCACGCTGCTCGTCGGTCACCGCCACGGGACGGTCGTCGTCATCACGCGCGAAGGCGCGCGTGGAGGAACGGTGCTCCAACGTGTCCAGCACCGCGTTGCCCGTCGTCTCGACCGGATAGCCACACGTATCCACAGCCTTGGTGCAAACCTGCTCGTCCATCGCCTCATCCTCGCTAATTCTTTAAGAAGCCTTTACGTTTCCGTGTAATTCCCGTCCATTATCGCGCAGGTCGCCACTACATTGCGTCACACCGCCACACGCGCGCGTTAATATGGCTGGTTGTTGTGCGCGGCCACCAATCGCTGCGCATATCTTGGTAACAATCGGGTAAATCCCCGCTTTCGTAGGTTTTAGTTTGTGAGGAGTCTCAGCATGTTCGCTGCCGCCATCTCGCTCGTCGGTCTTGCGGCGACCGTCTACCTTGTCTTGCGCGAGGCCAAGGCCATTTGCGCAAAGTCGGGCACCGTTGCCAAAAGCGCTCTTGGGTGGAGCGTCGCCTTCGGCCTGTTCCAGCTCTTTTTGACCATTTGGGGCGCCATTGGCCTCGTCGCTCAAAACGAGCCGCTCGCCTTTGTGATGCTCATCCTGACCAACGCCATTCTCACCGGATGCGCTTGGGCCAGCATCGCCCGCGACCGCATCGCACCGCGCGTCTTTGCGTTCGCCTCGGCCGACGCTCCCGCCCCCACTGGCAAGCTCGCCCGCCTGCGCGGCGCCTTTGTGGGCAAACCGCTCGTCGCCGCCGTCCTGTGCCTGCTGCTCGCCGGCGTCTTTGCGCTGCTGGGCATGGAGGTCTCGTCCAACCACGACTTTACCTGGGTCTACCCCCTGTGCATCCTGCTCGAGTGGGCCATCATCACCGTGCTCATGGTCGGCCTGTTCTTCCTGTTCCAGCGCCACGGCGCAGCACCGGCCGTCCTAGCCTTTGCCCTCTTTGTCCTGGGCATTGCCGAGTTCTTCGTCATCACGTTTAAATCCATGCCGATCCAGCCGGGCGACCTTTCGGCCATCTCCACCGCCGCCGCGGTCGCCGGCAACGGCTACACCTTCTCGATCTCGCTGTTCTGCGTGCTGTCCATGAGCTTTACCGCCATCGCCATGCTGCTGTGCGAGTACGCCGGCCTGGTCGCGCCGCATCGCCAGAAGGGTGCCGCCAACGCCAAGCGCATGCTGCTCACCAACCTGCTCGTGGCGGTGCTGTGCCTGGGCGGCGTGACCGCGCACGTCACCCTCATCGACTACTACAATACCCTCGGCATCACCGTCTACACCTGGCGCCCGCTCGAGAGCTACTGGCGCGAGGGCTATCTGCCTGCCTTTATTAGTGCAGCGCAGTCCATCAAGCCGCCCAAACCCGCCGACTACTCCGTCGACGATGCCAAGGCCACGCTCAAAAAGTACGCCAAGGCCTACGACAAGTCCGACGCGGCCAAGAGCGACGAGCGCGCCGCCGCAAAGGAGCAATTCGACAGCGAGAAGCCCACGGTCATCGCCATCATGAACGAGACCTTCTCGGACCTGTCCATCTACCAGAACATGCGCGCCGGCTACGAGGGCCCGCAGTACTTTAAGAACCTGTCCAACTGCCTCAGCCGCGGCAAGCTCTACGTGAGTGCCTACGGCGGCGGCACCGCCAATACCGAGTTTGAGTTTATGACCGGCAACTCCATGGCCAACCTGGGTTCGGGCGTGTACCCCTACACCATCTACAACATGGAGACGACCGGGAACCTGGCAGAGCAGTTCAAATCGCTCGGCTATTCCACCACGGCCATGCACCCCAACCACGCCACCAACTGGAACCGCGAGAACGTCTATAAGGATTTTGGCTTTGACCAGTTCCTGTCCATCAACGATTTCCAGGGCGCCGATACCCTGCGCGGCATGGTGACCGACCAGGCTACCTACGACAAGATTCTGGAGCTGCTCGACCAGAACGCCGACCCGCAGTTCATCTTCGATGTGACCATGCAGAACCACTCGGGCTACGACACGGGCCTGCTGCCGGTCGACAAGCAGATGCACCTGAACATCGACACGACCGACCTGGATGCCAAGACCGTCGAGGACGGCACGCTGTCCGATGTCGACGAGTACGTCTCGTGCATCGAGCAGTCCGACCAGGCGCTGCGCTACTTCCTCAACGCCCTGAGCAAGCTCGACCGCAAGGTGGTCGTGGTGTTCTGGGGCGACCATCAGCCGTTCTTCCCGTCCAAGTTCAACGATAAGTGGTTTACCGACGAGGACGACGCCACGCATCAGGAGCGCTTGTGGCAGACTGACTACATCATCTGGGCCAACTACGACGTTGCCGGTTGCGACCAGACGAGTGAGGTCGACGACCTGTCCACCAACTACCTGTCCACCCAGCTGATGCAGCTGATCGGCGCCCCGCTTTCCGACTATCAGAAGGCGCATATGACACTGCGCGAGTCGCTGCCCGCCATCAACTCCGTCGGCTACGAGGACGCCAGCCTGCGTTGGGCGCTTTCCTCCAACGTCACCGGTGACGACGCCGCTGCCGCAGCCGCCACCAAGGCGCGCGAGGATTACGCCAAGATGCAGTATTACGAGATGTTCCGCGACGGCAAGAACGTGTACACCGAGCACTTCCAGACCGAGGCCAACGAGACCGACCCCAACCTGGCACCGGGCACGACCAAGATCAAGTAGCGACTAGCTGCGAGTTCATAACTGAAACGTCTGTCCGGGCGGAGGCATATAAGGTTCCCTGCTCGGACAGTCCTGCGCAAGACGGAGGCCACATTAAGTGGCCTCCTTTGCGTGCGGAACTCGCGATGAACCTTACATTCCGCGTCGCCGGGCAGACGCCTCGGTGTTGAAGCGCGGCTTGTCATGAAAGCATCCGCAACATATATAAGTTGAAGGCCACATTAAGTGGCCTTCTTTATATTCGGAAAGTGTGTCCCGGAATCTGCCTTCGGAATGGGACGCAGTTTCCGCTTGAGGGCCTGTTGGGAAAGCGCATCCCACTTCAAGAGTAAATTCCGGGTCGCACTTTCCGCTAAGGCTCTCAAGCGGAAAGTGCATCCCATTCCAAGCCTTAATTCCGGGACGTAGTTTCCGGACAAGACATCAACCGGAAAGTGGGGACCACTCTGAGCGCCGATTCTGGGACACACTTTTCGAAACCCCGCCCATCCGGAAAGCCCGTCCCACTCCGTATACATCCAGGCATGAAATCATCAGCTTATTAGGCCTTCTATCAATAAAGAGACACCCTCCCGGGCGGCGGGCACGAAGTTCATCGCGAGTTCCGCACGCAAAGAAGGCCACTTAATGTGGCCTTCGTCTTGCGCAGGACTGTAGAGCAGGGAACTTCGTGCCCGCCGCCCAGGAGGGCGTTGCGTTTAGAAGATGGACCTAGCGCTTGTTCCTCCGGGACAAAAGAAGCGCGGCTATAAAAGCGATGATGGCAAGCGCCAGCAACACCAAAAGCAAAGCGAGCGCGTTGTCCCCCGTTGCCGCCAGACCAAGCAAGCCGGGCTTCTTGCTGCCAGCAGGTTGTACGGGGATCTTCTCGCCATCGTCTTCGGCGGTGATTTCCCAGCGAATTGCCTTGTTTGCGTCGGCAAGCTCGTTGCCCACCGACGTCGGGACACTTAGTTGCAAATTGAGTACCGTGCTGCCATCGCTCGTAAACGTTGCGACCTGCGTGGGATAGGCAAACACGCTGCCCGGCGTTCCCGTCTGGAGCCAACCGGCAGACGCATCGGCCGCCGACGCCGTTAGGGTAATGGGCGACAGCAGATGTGCCGTCTCGTGATCGACAACAGCCCGCACAAACACACGTACCTGGGACTTTACACCCGTGGCACGAACCCCAATCTGTTGCTCGCGTACATCGCCGGGCATTAGATCTTTAAAGGCTGGAAACAGATCGGGCTCCCCCGAGGAGTCCGTCGCTCCCGATACCGTTAGCTGGCGTGCATTTCCGTCATAGGCAATCGTGGGAATGTCAGCAAACGCACGTGCAGGAACGGCGAGCGCGATAAGGCAGACGATTGCCGCCATCACGCAATGCAAGAAACACGCAACGTCTTTACGAATCGGAGAGGCCATACTTACGCACCTCCATGCGGCGGCACCAGCACGCCATCCTTGACCGTACAGCCCCATGCCTCTGTAACTGCGTCATCGGGCGTGGACTGAATTGCCTGGGTCGAAATGTCGACGACCAGGTTCTTGCCATCCGCCTTCCTCTCAGTCACGCTCTTGATGAGCACGCCGGTTTTGTCCATCGGCGCAACGGAAGATGTCCAATAGTAGAATCCGTCGGACGCGGCAACCCAAGACGAGGCGCTGTTGGAAGCAGACGCATCGGACACGTTGCCCCACTCAATAACGTAGTCCGTTCCCGCAACCGGCTCATCCCACAGGCGCGCGCCATCCTGGTCCTGCCAGTAGATATCCACCGCAGCACGCAGGTATGCCGGAGCCGAGCCCTTGTTTGTAATCGTGACGTCACTCTTCACGTTGCCATTGAGCTTCTCGTCTACCGAGGGCGCCACCGAACCAAAGCCAAACTCGTTGACCAGCACGCCCGTAACCGAAAGCCAGGCAAAGGTGCCGGCAGCGCCAGCCAAAAGAAGAACGCCGACAAGGAGGGCGACGATTTGCTTGCGCTTAGTCATCCTGGTCCTCCTTCTTCAGCGTGCCGTTTTCCCAAACATTCTTGGCACGCGAGCCACCATCGACCCATTTGTCCTTCGCGCGCGTGTTAACGCACGTCACCACCGCATCGCCCGCGCTCGAGGCAGACGAAATCGTCAGCTCGGCAGATTTGCCGGGCGCCTTACCAGGCGTGCTCAGCTCACCCTGGTAGCGCCATGCCCAAGCCGTGTCTTCCTCGACGGTATAGGTGCCCGCCGGAGCGGCGAACTGCACGCTGCCGACATACCAGGTCTCACCGTTTTCCGGCTGTTGCTTATCGACCTTCACCTCGACCACGCGCGTCTCGGGAGAGGCTCCCTCCGCCGTCTTCGTCACCTTAAAGCGGAACGTCTGTCCCATAGCGCTGGCATCGGTCGTCTTTTTAACGATCGTCAGCGCATGAGTCTGGGCAAAGTTGAACACGGCTTTGCCGGGGCCCTGATCGCCCTCGCCCGTCTTCTTGGACTCCAGACGGTTGGCCAGGTCGAACGAGCCGTCACCCGAACCAAGGCTGTAGAGCGAGACAAACTTGCCGTTCACAGGCTTTTCCGCCGCAGAAACGCCCTCTGCACCAGGGCCGTAGCTTGCCTGCGTTACCGTAACAGTCAGTTGCGTCCCCATAAACGGCTTGGCAAAGCAGACCTTAAACGGCGCATTGTCGGCACTGTCACCGACGGTGTTGGCCGCGGCGGGATCGAGCAGCCACTTAAGCTGCGCGGTCATAGTTACGGGGCTCGCGGGATCAGACGTATCGTTGGCAACCACGCGATACGTCACAGGATACAGGTCCATGTCACCCTTGACTGGCTCGCCCTTGAACTCATCCCAAGACTTTGCAGTGCCATCGGCACCCACATATCGCCACTCCAAGAAGAGCTCGCGCTTATCGCCATTGGCAGCAGCCTGTTCATCGAGCAGCGCGACGATCTTGGAGTGGGCGTCCGGGTCGTACGCCACGGATTTTTGCTCCATCACAGGATTGCCGTTGTCGTCATAGACCGGGTTGCCGCTCTCATTCACCTTGGGAACATCGACGTTATGGACAAAGCCAGCGCCCGTCGCGCGCTCGTCGCTCGAGTCGACCGTCGCCGTAAAGATGACCGACCCGTCGACACCGTGATAGCGCACCTTATACGGCGCGGTCTTGTACACCGCGGTGTAGGCCACGCTCTCAAAGGGCTCGCTGCCCTCGAGGGGATACTTCTCGCCATCGGTCAACAGGGTGTATTTGCCATCGGGTTCGTAGTCGCGCGACCAGCCAACAAAGTCGTACTTGGTGCCGTCTATGCCGACAACCTCGGTTGCGGCTTTTACCTCCAGCGAAATTTGATCACCAGAGTCGGTGCGCGAAAGATAACGCACGGAACCGCGGTTATCCAGATTGTCATCGATATTCGATTGGACACGTACCGCGCTGGCACGGTAGACCGGATACAGCTCCATGGGTGCCTTGACCACGGTGTTTTTATTCACCATGGAAACGCCGTCCGACCAAACGACATAACCGCTGCCAGCTACCGGCTTAGTTTCCGTCCAGCCCACGAAGGCATTGTATGCGTTCGTTGCAGCATCGATATCGCCGACGTTATACGTTGGCAGCGGGATGCCGTCCTTAAGGCTGCCGAGAGAATCGCCCTGCTGGGCTACCTTACCGTCCACATCCCTGGCATTGAGATGGTACACAACCGCCAACGGCGAATAGTACGCCACAAATGTATAGGTCCCGCCGGGCTCCACCTGATAGGAATATGAGTTACCGTCGGCAGAATCGAGCTCCTTGACCTCACCATTCGGAAGTTCGACCTCGACCTTATTTAGCTTATATAACTCGCCGCCGGACTTGTATACCGTCGTTTCGATATCAGGGGTCACCGTTGCCGTGGCAGGATCGGTGTCCACATTGAGATTAGGGGTGATGTCATACCTAGGAACATTCACCTCGGAAGTACCCTTAAAACCGGCGCGATACAGGTTGGTGGTGTACCTAACATCGTACTTCGCGTACACCGGATAGGCATCCTGCCACTGGGTGACCTTAAAATCTGGTTTCACCAGATACGGTTCGGCCTTATCCGGGTCAGAAGTGGTGAAGGAATCGCCCTCGACATCGTAGATATACTTCCAGACGTCAGAATCCCTCTGGACCTCGGCGGTCGAAATCCAGCCCAGGAACTTATAGCCCGGCACGGCCATGTCGGCATCGGTCGGGGAAGCTTCGAGGGTCAGGGGGCTCTCATACGATCCCTTCTCACCATCTTCTGGCTTTTCGGCCACTTTAACCGACTTATTAACATGCGGGTAGTAATACGTGAACGTCGGATCCGCCCCGTTCACCTTGGTCTGCAGCAAGTTACTCTCATAGCGCCGCGTGGCAGTCCTCACGACATTATCGCCCTTGTTGTAGAAATTAACGTCCGTGGTAATCATCGCGCGAACGTAGTACTTCTTATCTGTACGCACCATGCTCTCGATGGGATTTTTCACATATGTCCAATATTCACCATCGCGCTCAAGCGTCCAAAAATTCAGGCGATAGCGATCATTCACCGGTTTGACCGTTACGTTCAGCGAAGCCGGAGTCCAAGTATCGCTTAGCGTTGCAGCGCCTGGAAAATCGGTATCGGCATAGAGGTTTTTTAGAGTATCGGCTCCCGTATCGTTTTTAACGTTGTGCGAGTACGCGTTAAGGGGACTCACGACAAGGGTTTCCTTCGTGAAGCGCGTGCCACACGTTTCATAACTATCCTTTATACCGTGGTCAACATGCTCCGGGCCCCAGTGGACGACGTTTTCACGCACGAAGGTACTACCGACGTTTTCCTCAAAGGGCGTTTGATAGCGATTCCAAACGGAACAAAGTAGCTTGCTGTCCGTAAACTCATGGTTGGTATAAGCCCGAACGTAATAATCCACTCGGCACTCAAAGCGGGCGATGTAGGTATGTGGCACAGTTAGATCGACATCGGCAGGGAGTGTGTAGCTGGGGTCACGGCTTACGCGCACCTCGACCTGGGACCCATCGGCGGCCTGCTTGTTTTCATACCAACCCAGGAAGCGGTAGCCGTCGGGCAGCGCACCGTCCTCAGATAAAGGTTTGTTGTCCACGTCGCACACCTGCACCGTGTACACACCGGTGCCATCCTCGGCAGTCTCAACCTTAACGACAGTTTTGCCCACGCCCGCGCGCTGGGTCTTATCGTCAAGCTCATCCCGCTCATTGCCCTCAAACACCGTCATGATGTTCGACACATAGTCGGTGTACACCGGATAAAAATCGGTAGGGCCAAGCACAGTGATCTCAGCGCCGGCAGGATAGAACGCACCGGCGTTTTTTAGCTCGGCAAGCTCAGGCGAGGTAATGGCCGCATAGCCGCCATGCATCTCGGCCTCACCGCTCGGCTGCGTCGTCCAACCAATAAAGGTGGCGCTGGCAGATAGAGCGCCGCGGTCCGCAGGGGCAACCGGCGTTAAACCGACACCATAGCGGTACCAATCCGTCGACTTGTCGTGCGCCTCGCCGCTCTGCCACGAGAGCATCTCACCCTTGACGTTATAGAACAGCACCTGCGCCTCGTACGAAGCGATAAACAGGTCATTGCCCTTAAAACCGTCGACCCCCTTGGCATTATCGGCGGTATAGGTCGACGTATGCTCGTGTGCCTCGCTCTTCTGGACCTGCTTGCCAGCAGCCACAGCATCGGCATCGGTCTTGCCGTCAAACCAGCTGTTGTCTTGTCCAATTCGATTCACACGCACATCGGACTCGCGGAACCAGCCCATGAAGCGATAACCGCCGTTGGCATCGGTCAAGCCCTTGGGCTTTGCGGAGGTATCCTGCCCAAACGTCACCGATGTATCGCCCTGGGCCAAGCCCTGAGCCGTTCCCGCCAGCACGGCGCTCACGGCAAAGGCGTACGGATCCGAGGTCTTCTGTTCAATACCAAGTTTGGTTGCCTCGATGGTCGCGGTACCCGCACCGGGAAAATCGATCGTCGCCTTAACGCTCTGGCCATGCACAGGAATATTCAGCTTGTAATCCATCGCCCACTCATTGAAGTGCGAGCCACCCAAGGCCCCGTTGTTAGCAGTCGAGCGCTTGGTGCCGGCACAAAAGTCGTAGTCGTGCTCTTCCCACAGCTCGCGCGTGGTGTAGCGCTCGTCATCCCATGGACCATAGCCATCACCCTTGGTGGTGCCATCGCCGCCAAACGAGGGGATTTTCTTTTTGGCAGGGTTGCCCTGGCTGTTGCCAGAAAGGCTCACGCTCGGCTTAAAGTAGCACTCGGTGACCGTGGCATCATCCTTGTTGGCACGCGCGGCAATGCCGCCCAGGTTCACATCGTTTTGAATGATGGGGATCACGGCGATGGGATTGTACTGACGCGAGCTCAAGTCACCCGCAAAATGGCTTCGAACGAGCTCGTTGCCCTTTTCGGTTAGAATACGACCCGCCAAGCCACCCGTCCACGCGCGCGTCACGGCGACGACGCCCACGTACGACGCGGCATAGCTGTAGCACTGCGCCGTCGAGAAGCAGTCGATAATCTTGGCCTCGCCCGCCATGCAGCCCACAAAACCCGAGGCGTACACGTTGTTGCCGCCCAGGGCGCCAATGGCCACGTCGTACTTATTGGTGACGTCGGTCATGCCCTTCTCGGCAATCGAGCCGTCGTCCTTACGCGTCGGCGTCACGCGACAGTACTCGATAGTCGAGTTCTTAACGTAGCCGGCAAACGCCGCCATATACAGACCCTCACCGCCGAGCGCCTGCACGCCCGAGGTCGCATTGTTGACGGCACGGCCGCCACGGACCTCGCAGTTGTAGAGGGTGCAGCCGTCGAGCTCGCCGGCGATGAGACCGCCCTCAAAGCCTGCGTTGGTAATGAGGTTGAGAGCATTGTTGGCGCAGGTCACGTGCAGCGTGCTCTCCATGACCATAACGTTTTCGAAGCGCGTTTTGACGGCCTTGCCCACGATAATGCCACCGCGGAAGTCCGCCCACACGTTGGCGTCCTTGACCAGGAAGTTTTTGATGGTGGCACCGTTGGTCTCGGCAAAAAATCCCGTATCGCGCTCGGGGTCAAAAGCGTCTTTATCGTAGCTCAGGCCCTCAACGGTGTGGTTTTGACCATCGAACACGCCCTTAAACGGATGCTCCTTGTTGCCAAACGACAGATGCTTAACGGTGTGCGAGACAATGGTCTTCATGTCGTCATCATTAAGCACGATATCGTTATCGAGATAAACGCGCCAGCCGGACGTATCGCGCTCACGCGAAAGCGCCACGTACACCAAAAAGTCGTTCGCGTTTTTGATGTGGTATTCGTTTGTGTTCTCGGGCACGTCCTCGGCATGCACCACCGTTGGCAGCGCCATAACGCAGCAAAGGGCAATCGCCGCGACGGCAACTAGCCTGCTAAGCACGCCCCGGTTCATGTTCTTGATCTTCATAGGCTAGTTCGCCTCCGGCCAGCCCGCGACGTCAAGCACGTCGAGGACGGTATCGCTTGCCTGCTGGTTTTTGGCCTGCACGGCCTGAACATCGATATCGAGCCTGAATGAGCCGCCGCGCGCGGCATCGTGGTAGTCGCCCACAAAGCGCAGCGAGTCCATGAGGCTTTCCGTCATGGCGCCGGGGTCGAGCGTGCCGCCACGCCCGGCCAATCCGCGGTAGTAGTACCACCCATCGCCGCCATCGATCCACGGGGACCCCTCGCCTGCGTTCACATGAAACGCAACGCTGCCCGAAGCATCCGCGCTCGAACCGTCGGGCGCCACCGACGTCATGCGCAGACGCGCGCGAACGTACTCAGGCTGCGTTCCAGCGTTCTCCACGCGCACAATGCGGCTGATATCAGAGCCACTGGCCTTGGTGTCGGGATAGTCCCCGTGCTCGTTGGGCTCAAACGGAATCTCCTCGCCCTGTTCGTTGAGGGTGTATTCGCAGACTCGTACCTTCACGCTGCCAAACGATAGAACGTTGTTCACCGGAACCATATCAACGGTAAAAGCCAGCGTGCCGCACAGGCACGCCAGGGCCAACAGCGCCATCGCGGCAAGCGCCAAGGTGCGTTTCTGATTGTCGGAAAGATTGTTGAGCATTACGTTCGCCAATCGTCGATCAAAGGGGGACCGAGATCCCGGCCCGAAAATGGGGATGGGGAGCGGGCCGGGATCTCGGTGGGGGGGGGTGGGGTTACTGCTTGGTCTGAGCCCAGGCCTTGGCCTGAGCAACGGCGTTGTCCGCTGCGTTGGTGGCGCCATCAGCCTGATCAGCACCGAAAATAAAGGCGGAGACAGTAATCTCAGGCTTAACGCCATCACCCGAGACAACGTCATCGCTCTTCATTGCACCGGGGATCATCACCTGGCTAAAGAGCTCGCCAGTGTAGACATCCTTAGCTGCTTCCTTGGCACCCAAGGCGACGGGACCGTTCTCGGCACCCTTGGCGTACATGAACAGACCGCTTACGTACTGTCCCTCGGTGCCGTTCGTCGTCACCTGTTCAGCAGAAACCGGCTTCCAGTTCGCGTTGAGCGTAAAGTAAGGAGTGCTCGCAAGACCTGCACTATTCTTGACCACGGCGTTCTTTACATAGATGAACACAAAAGCGTCATCGGAACCGTTTTTAATACCAACGTTCGGGTTCTTGCCCATCGGAGAGCCCGGAATCATCTTGTGCTCCGCGCTGGGGTCCCACTTGGTCTCGAACAGATAGGCACCGCCACCAGCCTCCGTGCCAGGCTGCTCGGGGTTTTCCGGATCAGGCTTCTTATCGGGAGCCTCGATTTTTCCAATCGTAAACACGTTGTGCAGGTCGGCAGTAGCCGTCAGCCATGCATAGGTACCCACGCCGGCGGCCAGCACCAACAGCAACAGGGCGGCAATGATGCCGTAGCGCTTTTTCTTCTTGTTTTCCATCGTTCTCTTCCTTTCGAGAATCGTTTTCCCCGGCAACGGCCCCTACCGCCGCCGACGCTTTTCCCTGCCGCTATGAACGCCGCTCCCTCGCATGCACGCGGGTATGCTTGCCCGCAGGCTCGTCTGGAACCATCCGATCGAGCACTATCGACGCCGCGATCAGCAGCGCCAGAACGGCCACCACAACAAGCAAACCGGGCATCGTCGTGCAATATGCGTTGACGAAGCCCAGGTAAGGGACACAAAAAGAAACAGTGCCGATAACACTCGAAAAAGGCGTCTGCTCGGCATCGTGCATGATGCTTCCGTCTGCATTTTTGTTCGCAATTCCCTGCGTGCCGATCATCTGCGCCACAGGGTCGATCTCGTACACCTGGTGCGTCACCACGGCACCGTCCGATCGGTAAAAGGTTGCATTGTCACCCACGGCAATATCCGTTGGATCAACTTGGTGAACAAACACCATGGAGCCAACGGGTAGCTCGGGCTCCATAGAACCCGAAAGCACTGCATAGGGCGTGTATCCAAATGCACGAGGGACAAAAGAAACAACGGCAAGAGCCATGACGAGCGCAATCGCCAAGCTACTCAAAAGTGCAATAAATCGTTTGAGTCTACGCGCCGTCAAAGTGATAATTCACACCCCTTGAGGACCTATTCGACCCATCCAAAGGTCAGCAAGTTTCAACAGGAACCGCAAGGCGCTTGAAAAGTGAGTCCGAAATAAGCCAATTTGGAATCTTTTCGTAATAAAAACATAGCGATGTGCTACACATTTTTCAATGTTTTATCGCTAAATGCTACTTATTTTGGCGTAAGTGGTCATTTATCCCCAAATTAATCTGTTTTATCCAATATCTGTGACTAACCCCCTACGCAACTTCCCCATAGAGGAATCGATTTTTTGCGAAACTAAAATAATGGTACCCCCCCCCACATTAAAAATAATTGCTGGAAGTGCCATTTATTTCCGACCCCTTTTACTGGAGTTTTATGACAGCCCCATGTAGCTCGCAGCCCATAACCCTCTGAAAACCGTGTCCCAGAATTCGCTTGCGAAATGGGATGCGGTTTCCGCTTGTGGCCCCGTTGGGAAACCACATCCCACTCCGACTACAAATTCCGGGTCGCACTTTCCGCCAATGCCCTCAACCGGAAACGGCATCCCATTTCTCGACCGAATACTGGGATGTAGTTTCCACAGAGCTCTTCAACGGGAAACCGCATCCCATTCCAAAGGCAAATTCCGGGACGCATTTTCCGAAACCCCACCCATCCGGAAATCCCATCCCACTCCGCACACATCCGGGCATAGAGCAATCAGCTTATTAGGCCTTCCATCAATAAAGGGGCGCCCTCGTGTCATGAAAAAAGCCCCGAGAATTTCGAGGCTTTCACATTTGTATTGTTTTGCACGAAGGACCACGAACGGCGAAGCTACTCTCCCAGCACGGCCTTCTTGGCGGCTGCAGCCATGTTGTCCAGGTCTTCCTTGGTGGGATGGTCCTTCGCGGCAACCCAGTTGTCGAGCAGCATCTTAAATCGGGCGTTTTCGGGATCTTGCTCGAGCATGGCCTCATAGCGCTGCTTAACCGCGGGACCCATCTTGCCCTGGCACATCGCCCAGCCCGCAAGCTCGGCATCCTCGGCCAGATTGGAAGTTACGCGGTCGACAATCTGCTGGTAATAGCTCTGGTCGGCCCCAAAGCCGCAGGTGCCAAACAGGAACACGCGCTTGCCGTGCAAGGCAGAGAGCAACGCCGCGACCGAAGGCGTGCACGCGCCCTTGTCGCACCAAAAACCGACGAGCACCGTGTCGGCCGCGCAGGCGCCCTGCGCCTCGAGCGCAACCTGATCTGCATCCGCATCGTCGCTCAACGCCGCGGCATGGACAAACTCAACGCCCGCAGCCTGCAGAGCGCGCTTGATCGCGCCCGAAACCATCCTGGTATTACCGCTCTTGCTGTTAACCACCAAAGAGCACGTCATAGTCACGTTGCCTCGTTTCCCCCAAAACTAAAGCCACTAATGCAATTTATTAGATGAATATCTTAGTACTAACGTGACAGATGTAAACCACCGTCTGTCGATTGATTAATTTGCCCCACGGGCTTCCTCACTGGGCGAATTGGCTGCGGTAGAGCTCGGCGTAGAAGCCGCCTGCCGCGAGCAGTTCATCGTGCGTGCCGCGCTCGATAATCTCGCCATCGCGCATTACCAGGATGCAATCGGCGTTGCGAATCGTCGACAGGCGGTGTGCCACGACAAAGCTCGTGCGGCCGGCCATGAGCTCGTCGAATGCCGCCTGCACCTGCAGCTCGGTACGCGTATCGATGCTCGACGTTGCCTCGTCCAGCAGCAGAATCGCCGGATCGGTGAGCATGACGCGCGCGATGCACAGCAACTGTTTTTGACCCTGGCTAAACGTGCCGCCGTCCTCGCCGATCACCGTATCGTAGCCGCCTGGCAGCTGCACGATAAACTTGTGCGCATGAGCGCGCTTGGCGGCCTCGACAATCTGCTCGCGCGTGGCATCGGGGCAACCGTAGGCAATGTTTTCGGCCACCGTGCCCTCGAACAGCCAGGTGTCCTGCAGCACCATGCCAAAGGCGCGGCGCAGGCTCGCACGCGTGTAGTCACGCGAGGAGCGACCATCGACCGCGATGCGCCCAGCATCGATATCGTAAAAGCGCAGCAGCAGATTGATGAGCGTCGTCTTGCCACAGCCCGTGGGACCGACGAGGGCAAAGCGCGTACCGGGTTTGGCCTCGATGCAGATATCCTGCAGCAGCTTGCGGTCGGGCGCATAGCTAAAGTCCACGTGTTCAAAGGTCACCTCGCCCTGCGGGGCGACAAGCTCCACGGCATCCGCCGCGTCGGGCTCCTGCTCGCGCGCATCAAGCAACGCAAACATGCGGCGCGCCGAGGCGTACGCGGTCTGGATCTGCGTGATGACGTTCGTGACCTCGTTGAACGGCTTAGTGTACTGGTTGGCGTAGGACAGGAAGATCTGCACGCCGCCCACCGTGAGCGCCGCCGGCACGCCCGTGATCACGCCCACGCAGCCGATCACGGCGACCACAGCGTAGATGATGTTGTTGATAAAGCGCGTACCGGGGTTGGAAAGCGAACCCATAAACTGCGCGCGCTCACCTGCCGTATACAGCTCGGCGTTGAGGGCATCGAAGCGCTGCTGAGCGCTCGGGCCGTAGGCAAACGCGTCCACGAGCTTTTGCTCGCCCACATACTCCTCGATATGGCCGCCGAGCCGGCCTTGAATGCGTTGCTGGGCTGCAAAGCTCTTGTTGGAGAGCCTTGCGATGGCGCCGGCCGCAAAGATGGAAAGCGGCGTGACGAGCACCACCACGAGCGTCATGGCCAGGTTAATGGAAAGCATAAACGCGAGCGTACCGACGATGGTGATGACGCCGGTAAAGAGCTGAGTAAAGCCCTGCAGCAGACCGTCGCCCACCTGATCGACGTCGTTGACCACGCGGCTCATGAGGTCGCCGTGGGCATGGCTGTCGATAAAGCTGAGCGGCATGCGGCTGAGCTTGTCGCTCGCCTCCACGCGCATGTCGCGCACCGTCTCGTAGGACAAGCGGTTAACGCAATAGCCCTGCAGCCACTGGAAAACCGCAGCACCTACGACGACAATCGCGAGCTTGGTGACAAGCGGCAGCAGCGCATCGAAGTCCACCTGGCCCGTCGCGACGATGAGGTCGATGCCCTCGCCGATGAGAATAGGTGTGTAGAGCTGCAAGATCACCGAGATGGCAGCGCTCACAAACGACGCCGTAAACGAAATGCGATGCGGACGGACGTAGCCCAGCAGGCGGCGGGTCACCGCGCCCACGGGATAGCGCTCGGGGTCGCCGGGCTGGCGCGGACCGTCTCCCAGGTCGTTGAGGTTATCATTACCGGACACGTTGGCCGTCATCGTGGCGACCGACCCGGAAGAAGTGTACGGATTCATTTAGCAGCCCTCCTTTGCGCAGGCGGATGCAGAGGCGATTGGGGCGGGCGTGGCACTTGGGGCGGACGCGGACGCGGCACTCCCCTGCTGGCCCTCGAGCTCCTCGCGGCGAAGCTGCGACTGGCAGATCTCGCGGTAAAGCTGACAAGTCGCATACAGCTCGTCGTGCGTACCCAAGCCCGCGACCGAACCGTGGTCAAGCACGCAGATCATGTCGGCATCGCGCACGGTCGAGACGCGCTGGCTTACGATGACGGTCGTCAGCGGCAGCCCACCCTCGGCGGCACCGTGCACGTTACGCTCGCGGATGGCATGGCGAAGCGCCGCATCGGTCTTAAAATCGAGCGCCGAGGCGGAGTCGTCCATGATCAGAATCTGCGGCGAGCCCACCAGGGCACGCGCGATAGTCAGGCGCTGGCGCTGGCCACCGCTAAAGTTTTTGCCGCCTGCCTCGACCGGAGCATCCAGGCCCTGGGGCTTGTTGCGCACGAACTCGCTGGCCTGCGCCATATCGAGCGCCGCCCAGAGCTCCTCGTCGGTCGCCGACTCGTCACGCCAGGTCAGGTTGCCGCGGATCGTGCCGCTCACCAGCGACGCGCGTTGCGGGACGGTTGCGACCACATGGCGCAGCTGATCGAGCGGCCAGGCACGCACGTCGGAGCCCATCACGCTCACGCTGCCGGTGCTCGCATCGTACAGGCGCGAGATAAGCGAGGCGAGTGTGGACTTGCCGCTGCCCGTGCCGCCGATAATGCCGAGCGTCTTGCCCAGTGGGAGTTCCAGGGTCACATCGTTGACGGCATTTGCCGCGCCCGCGCCAAAGGAGAAGCTCGCATGGTCAAAGCTCAGCGCGGGAACTGGGGCGGCATTGCCCGGCTTGGGCAGCGCGACCGGCTCGTTGCCCTCGTCGGTGATGCTCGGCACGCAATTGAGCACCTCGTTGATACGCGACGCGCTGGCGCTCGCCTTGGTAAAGACCACGACCAGGTTGGCGACATACACGATGGAGGTCAGGGTCTGCGTCATGTAGTTGACGAACGCCATGACCTGGCCCTGTGTGAGCTCGCCCACGTTGACCTGGACGCCGCCCACCCACAGGATGGCGCACACGCCCAGGTTCATCACCAAAAACGTGACGGGATTAAGAATCGACGAGAGCTTGCCCACCGCGATGGCGGTATGCGCCTGGTCATCGGCTGCCTGGGCAAAACGCTCACGCTCGTGATCCTCGCGCACAAAGGCTCGGACCACGCGGGCGCCCGAAAGCCCCTCGCGACAGATGAGTGCGATGCGATCGAGCTTTGCCTGCAGCTGCTTGTAGTACGGGATGCAGCGCGCCATGACAAACCAAAACACCAGGCCGATGGCGGGCGTGCAAATCAAAAAGATGATGCCGAGCTTAAGGTCGATGGCAAGGGCCGCGACCATGGAACCCACCGCCAGGAAAGGCCAGCGGATGAGCATACGCACGCCCAGCGCCACGGCGAGCTGTACCTGGTTGACGTCGTTGGTAATGCGCGTGATGAGCGACGGCGTGCCGAAGCGGTCGAGTTCGGCATAGCTCAGCTTATTAATGTGCTTGTAGAGTGCGCCGCGAATGTCAGTACCCATGCCCTGCGAGGTGAGCGCCGCCATCTTTTGGCAGACGAGCGTAAACGAGATGCCGATCACAGCCATGGCGGCGAGCACCATGCCGTAGTGGACGACGGCACTCACGTCGTGCGCACCGATACCTTTATCGATCATCTGGGCAATCACCGGCGGCGTAAGCAAGTCAAAGATCACTTCGATCAACTTGCACGCAGGGCCAATCACCATATATCGGCGAAACTTGCCACCAAAACGCCTGAGCAGCTCAATCATAGAAGGCGCTCCCTATCATCATTCACACTCAATTCGAATCATGATAGTACGGTGAGCCCAAAAGAAGCGTAAACAACTCGTCATTTCTAATGGGGTTCGGTTTCCAAAGAAGCGGAGGGGCACGTGCACACCCAGCCAGTGTCGGGTCGACTAACTTGGTATACTTACCTTAGTGCTACCAAGTTAGTCGCCGACCCTTGAAATGAGGTGCCGAGATGAACGACATTCTCGCAAGAAGAGCAAGACGAGCAACTGTGGGCATCGCCCTTTCCGCGGCACTTGTCGCGGGAATCGCCCCCGCAACGGCAATCGCGGCAGAAACCAGTTCCCCCACCGGTGCAGTTGCCTTGCAGACGAAAGATGCGACCGCCGCAAAAGAAAAGGCTCTGTTAGACCAGAATTGACATTTAGCACTTTTTCGAGCCGGGACGA
>NZ_QSKB01000059.1:0-1621 GCF_003469085.1 Collinsella sp. AM29-10AC | reverse complement strand
GGTTGATTTTCAATCTCAGCGCAACAGCCTGAACGGACCCCGCGTTTCCGCAGCTAGCGCAACGCGGAAATAGCCCCCGGCACCTGGCCGTCGCCTCGTTTCCGCAGGTGGATAGGCTGTGGAGGCCGGTGCCCCCATGCCGCCGCCGCATGCTCCGCCAGCCCGCCGCGCAGCCGTTCCGGACTCAGCGCAACGGGCCCTCCGGCCCATGTCCCGGCCCGACGCCTACCCCGCCAGCGGCCCCTCGCCCCTCGCGGCCCTGGCCCTGTCGATGCAGCCGGGCGTGAGGTCGAGCTCGCCGGGCGCCAGCTCCTCTATCCCGAACGCGTCCATGAGGGCGGAGGCGTCCTCCCCGAGGGCCATCCGCAGCACGCGCGCCGGCGTCAGGAACCCGAGCGCCCCCCTCGGCTCGGAGTTCACCTGCGACATGAGCAGCGCGCAGTCCGCCGCCGTCAGCCGGTCGAACCTGGCCCCGGCGCCCTTGGGCAGCAGCTTCCTGATCTCCACGTGGTTCTTCTCGCACGCGCCCTTCTGCTGGCTCTGCCGGGGGTCGCAGTAGAAGAGCCTGGTCTCGCCGTCCCGCTCGCCGAGCAGCGCCGCGATGGCGCCCTCGTCGGCGAACTCGCTCCCGTTGTCGGTGAGCACGGCGCCGAAGGCGCGCCTCGCGCCGTCCTCGCCGAGGACCCCGCGCAGGGAGGAGAGCGCCGCCAGGACCGAGGCGCACGTGCCGTCCGGCAGCGGCAGGGCCAGCTGGAAGCGGCTCGGGCGGTGCAGGAGCGTGAGGAGCCTGGCGGAGTCGCCCCTGGCGCCCTCGACGGTGTCCATCTCCCAGGCCGCGGCGCAGGCGTCCTCGCCGAGCGCGAGGAACGACGCGTGCGACCTGCGCGCCGAGTGCGACGTCGCCCTCCCCGGGGCCCGGCGCGACCTCGGCCTGTAGCCGACCTTGCGCCTGAGCTCCATGTTCGTCATGCCGTCGTAGCCGGCGTCCACCCACCTGTAGACGGTGGAGGCGCTGAGCCCGGGGGTCGCCGCCGCTATCTGCTGCGGGGAGAGCCCGCGCGCGAGCCCGTCCCTGATGGCCGCGAGCTTGGCGGCGGCGCCCTCCACGGTCTCGTCGATCCCGGACCTGCTCGCCGAGAGCTCGGCGTCGGCCGCCTCCTGCGCCCTCCTTGCGCTGTAGAACACCCTGGGCCTCCTCGAGCAGCCGTAGCCCCTCCTGTGCGAGCAGCCGTTGCAGCACCTCGGCCACGCGGAGAGCCTGGGGCAGGCCCCCGACAGGTCCGCGGGCGCGGGCTCGCCGTAGCGCGAGCGCGGCGCGGTGACGTAGCGGTGCGCCGCCACCTCCCTGGTCACGGTCGATGGCGACCTGCCGAGCTCCGCAGCGATCTCGCGGGCGCTGCGGTTGAGGTCGAGCATCCTCTCGACCGTGTTCCTCTCATGCCTCGTGAGCCTCCCGTACGACCTCCCGGACGGCTTCGGTCTGGACATTTCGGCCTCCCTCCATCGCGGGCCGGGGGATTCCGGCCCCTCTGGGGTTGCCTACCCGGATTCGCGCCTCAGGACTCAGCGCAACGCGTTGCGCTGAGTCCTGAGGCTGTTGCAATGAAAATGACAATCAAGG
>NZ_QSKB01000058.1:0-1638 GCF_003469085.1 Collinsella sp. AM29-10AC | reverse complement strand
GGTTGATTTCCGATCTCAGCCGAACACATTGAGCAAATAGGCCATTCCCGCAGTTAGCCGAACGCCCCCGCGGCCCCTCCCGGGGTCCGGGGGCGGCATTTTCCCAGTTGAAGGAACGGTGGAGATGTGTTTCGATGGGTCCGGTGGCCATGCTCCGCCCGCCGCCCGGCGCCTCTTCCCAGACTCAGCCGGACGGTCGGTCCGTCTATTCCGTTTTTCCTTCTAGGCTAGGACAGCGGGGCATCGCCCCTTTCCGCGCGCGCCCGCTCGATGAGCCCCGGCGTCAGGTCGAGCTCCTCGATGGGCACGTCCTCCACGCCGTACGCCTCGAGCAGCGCCGCCGCGTCGCCGCCGAGCATCGCCCGGAAGGCGCGGGCGGGCGTCGCGAAGCCGAGCGCGCCGCGGGGCTCGGAGTTCACGTGCGACATGGCCAGCGCCAGGTCGGCCGGGGCGAGCCGGTCGAACCTGAGGCCGCGGCCCTTGGGCAGCAGCTTCCTGATCTCGACGTGGTTGCGCTCGCAGGCGCCCTTCTGGTCGCTGCGCCGGGGGTCGCAGTAGAACAGCCTCGTCTCGCCCCGCCCCTCGCCGAGCAGCGCCGCGATCGCGACCTCGTCGGAGAACTCGGGGCCGTTGTCGGTGAGCACGGCGCGGAACACGCGGCGCGTCCCGTCGGCGCCGAGGACCGCCCGGACGCCCTCCAGGGCGCCCGCGACGCACCCGGCGGTCTTCTCCTCCAGCGGCAGCGCGAGCTGGGGCCTGCTGGGGCGGTGCAGCAGCGTGAGCAGGCAGGCGCTGTCCTCCCGGGCCCCCTCGACGGTGTCCATCTCCCAGGCCGCGGCGCACGCGTCCTCCCCGAGGGCGAGGAACGCGGCATGTGACCTGCGGGCGGAGTGGCGGGTCGCCGCCCGGCGCGCGGCGCGCTTCCTCGGCCTGTAGCCGACCTTGCGCCTGAGCTCCATGTTGGTCATGCCGTCGTAGCCCGCCGAGACCCAGCGGTAGATGGTCGACGGCGACAGGTCCACCGGGCCGCCGTTGCGCGCCGCCATCTGCTCGGGCGACAGCCCCCGGCGCAGGCAGTCCCTTATCGCCTCCAGCCTGGCTGCCGCGGCGGGCTCGTCGGCGTCTATCCCGCGCCTGGACGAGACGAGGACCGAGTCGGCGCACAGCTGCGCGGCCCGGGCCTCGTAGAAGACGTGCGGGCGGCGCTTGCAGCCGATCGTGCGGTACCGCCCGCACCCGTTGCAGCAGCGCGGCCACGCGGCCAGGCGCGGGCAGGCCGCCGACAGGTCGGCGGAGGCGTCCACGCGCTCGCCGCGCCTGGCCTTCGGCGCCGTCACGAACCTGTGCGACGCCACCTCGGCGCTCACCGTCGAGGGCGACCTGCCCAGCTCCCTCGCGATCTCCCTGCACGACGCCCTGCGCTCCAGCATCCTCTGGACCGTGTCCCGCTCGTGCCTCGTGAGCCTTCCGTAGGCCCTCGGGACCGCCCTTGCGGAGCCCCTTTTCATCTTTCCGGACATGCCGTCCTCCGATCTCCCGGGGCCGGCCGATCCGGCCCTCAGGGTATCGGGTTCCCACATTCATCCGTACATGTACGGATGAATGTGGGAGGTGTTCGGATAAAGTCGATAATCAAGG
>NZ_QSKB01000056.1:0-1841 GCF_003469085.1 Collinsella sp. AM29-10AC | reverse complement strand
TGGTCGTGGGCATCGTCGGCGCGTTCTTCGGCGTGCTGGCGTAAGGGCCCGGCCTATTATCTGCCCCCAAGGGAAACGGCGACCCGTTGTGGTCGCCGTTTTTTATTATCGAAAGCTAGCTGGAGGTGCTTCGTGATTCAATCTGACAATCCACCCGATAATGGCGTGAGCGGGGCGATGTATCTATTTGGCACGGCGCTCTTGTGGAGCTTTATCGGCATCCTCGTTCACGCAAATTCGCAGTCAGCTCTATTGATCGGTGCCGTCACGGCAATATTTATGGCGCTCTTTATTCTGCTCGTCGGCAGGCCTGTCCTCCGCGTCAGCCGTCTTATTGTCCTTGTGGCCGTCTGCAACTTCGTGACGGGCACCACGTTTAACTTTGCCAACCAGCTCACGACGGTCGGCAACGCAATCGTTTTGCAGTACACCTCGATGATTTTCGTTATCGTATATCAATCGCTCGCAACACACACGTTGCCCTCGCCTGCGAAGATTGCCTCCGTGGTGGTTGCTTTTACGGGTATGGGTCTTTTCTTTTTAGGTGATTTGAGTGTCGAGGGCATGCTCGGCAACCTGCTTGCCGTCATTTCGGGCGCCACCTTTGGGCTGTGTTTCTTTTTGAACTCTCGCCCCGATGCGTCGCCCATGGTGTCCTCGCTCATCTCCTGCGGTATCTCGATGCTGCCGATCGTCTATTTTGCCGGCGCCCTAGACTCCGTGAGACCATTTGAGTGGGGGCTCATGCTGGTGCATGGCCTTTTTTGCAGCGGCCTTGCGAGCGTGCTGTATGCTAAGGGGATTGCGCGCACCAACGCGTTTGCGGCCAACTTGGTCTGCATGAGCGAGGTCGTGCTCGCTCCCTGCTGGTCGGCGCTCCTCTTTGGCGAGGTCTTTCGCTGGAACGAGTTTTTGGGTGCGTCGATTATCGTTTTGGTGATTGTGGCCAACTTGGCATCCGATGCCTTTGGCGATGGCTTTCTGGTGGCGCTTGTCCGCCATCGAAACAAGGAACATGCCTGATGGGATACGTTTGCCGTTTACGGTAAAAAACACCCCGCTGAGCGAGTGGTATTAAATAGTAAGGACCTGCATACCTATAATTGGTATCAAATCATTTGTACCTGGCATGGGTGTTAGCAGCACACCAGGTACGCTTCGAGCCGTGTAATCGAACTCCCGGAATTGATATCAACAACGCGCGCGACGGGAGTGGCGACGGTTCGAGATTCCTTATTGGGAGGAATTATGCTTGTCCAAGCAATCCTCGTCGGCTTAGTCGGAGCGTTTGGATGTCTCGACTACCAGCTCGGCACCCTCTACGCGTTCCGCCCCATCGTCCTGTGCCCGCTCGTGGGCCTGGTGCTGGGGGACCTGCAGACCGGCCTTGCCGTTGGCGCCAGCCTGGAGCTGCTGTTCATGGGCTCGATCTCCATCGGCGCCTACGTACCGCCCAACGAAACCGTCGGCGGCGTGCTCGCCTGCGCGTTTGCCATTCAGCTCGGTCAGGGTACCGAGACGGCCATCGCGCTCGCCATGCCCATCGCCGTCCTTTCGCTGACGATCGGCAACATTACCAATGCTTTGTTCCCTGTGTTTGTCGATATGGCAGACAAGTTCGCCCTCAAGGGAAACCTCAAAGGCATCTACGCCGTTCATTGGGGAATTGGAATTTGGGGTTGCGTTGAGTACTTCCTGCTGTGCGGCGGCGCCTTCTATCTGGGTTCCGACGCCATTCAGGGTCTGCTCGACTTCATCCCGCCCTTCATCATCGACGGTTGCGGCGTTGCCGCCAACATCCTGCCGGCCATGGGCTTCGCCATGCTCGGCCGCCTGGTGCT
>NZ_QSKB01000055.1:0-1891 GCF_003469085.1 Collinsella sp. AM29-10AC | reverse complement strand
CAGTGGCGCACCTACAAGTGCGAAGCGTGGCTCGACGCGGACGAGGCGAACGCGGCGGCTGAGGTTTCGGAGACTTCCGAGACGGGCGTCTCGGGACGCTCGCGCTCCCGCGGTCGTGCCGCTAGCGCCGTCAAGATGACTGCGGATACCGTGCGCTACATCCGTTGGACCGAGGTCGTCTCGGACGGCGTGGTGGGCGTCAGGAGGAAGTAAGTAAAAGGGGGGGGGCAGAGATTTTCTCCGCCCCCTATCGCTCTTACGAAGCGCCCTGCCTTTGGGGCGTTCGATGCTTCTTGCCGCTGCGGCAATACTCTAAATCACCTCGTATACAGGACCACCGTCTAGTGGATACTTAGGATGACGTACTCAGGAGGTAATTGTGGGCGAAAGTAAACGCCACATCGATGTCGGAATCACTTCGGGGGGGGGGTGCCTCTAAAGGCTTAGCCTTTTCCAGAAGGGCCCTTATCGCCGGGGGCGGGATCACGGCTGCGGCGGCAGTGACCGACGCGGTTGCCAGACCCTCCAGTCCCCTGGGGGTCGTGATGCGCTCGGTCTTCGACGCGATAGGCATATCGACCTATTCGATGAGTAGATTCGAGGAGTTTGCGCCCGATAACCCGAAGGTTAAGCCATCGGGGCTCGCCGTTCCCATGAGTGTCAACGGCATCTCATCGCACCCCACCGGCTGGTGGCACAGCGCTGGCAGGGCGACGCACACAAGCTGGACCCCAACCTATGATGACGTCTTCCACAGGGGGGACAAAGCACAGCTCTTTCTGAACAATGGGCATCCCTACACGATTCTACCGATGGACAACTCCGGATACCGCGCGAGCGTCACGTGGAATAGCATTGGAACCTATAACGGGAAGCCCGTGGGATGCACGCTCACGCTCTCGAATCCCGCCGTTGGCAACGGCTACAACAACAACGCGGGTTTCAACCAGAAGCTCGCCCAATTCTACCAGCAGCACTTCGGCACGAAGAGCTTCTTCTTGGTGAGCGACGCCTTCGCGGCGTGGGACAGTTGTCACTGGCTACTGGGGCTGAAGTCGATAAAGATGGTATATCAGTTCTTCTATTCCGACAGGCCCGGCGAGTATATCGACCTCGATTGGGCGTACCTCGGCGCTAGGAGCATACAGTGTGACGGCGGCGGATATGAGTGGATCAGCCCCGCCGAGAACAATCAGGACGCCTATTTCATCCCGCGGGGAGTGGACACCCAGCTCTTCTTCACCAACTTCGACGGCTACAGCTGCATCTCGTCTCGTGTAAACGAGGTGAGCGACCGGACTTGCGCCATCATCGCATACAAGGGACCCAGCATCTCGTGCGTCCGCGGCGACACGGTGTATGGCGACGGGTTCCAGTTCGACTTTCAGTCTATCGGCAACTTCTGCTCGTTAAGCCTGAAGAAGTCCTCAACCAACCCCGATGTCACAAAGATCGATCCGGAGTACTTCTCTCTCGCCGGAGCCGAGTACGCCATCTACTGCGACGAGGCCTGCACCCGCAAGTGCGGGACCTTCAAGACGGACGAGAACGGCGAGGCTACCCTCTCGGCGGTCAACGGGACGAACAAGCTGATTGCGAACATGGACTACTGGGTGAAGGAGACGGTCGCACCGCAAGGCTTCGGGATTGACAAGGATGTCCATAAGATTCGCCTCGACCGCGACACGACCATCGAGGTATCGGATGTCCCGAAGCATTCGACCGTCCACTTTATGCTGGTGGACACAATCGGCGATACGCAGGAGATGCATACGGTCTATATCAAGCTCAACAGCACCTTCTCGGTAAACGGGAACCAGGGCGATTTCTCGGACGCACGCGCGGCCATCGAGCAGGTCATGCGCGACGAGGGGCAGGACATGAGCCTGCT
>NZ_QSKB01000054.1:0-1909 GCF_003469085.1 Collinsella sp. AM29-10AC | reverse complement strand
GCGGCCCGCGCTGCATGAGCATGCCCTTCTGGCGCGAGGACCTCTAAGGTTTTCAAAGACCCGTACAGGTCTTACTACAAACATCTAGCTGCCATTAGATGTCTCCCATTGGGGCGGTGCGGATCTTTCGCACCGCCCCATTCATGTTTAATGACGCTAAATGAAGATCAGATAAGGTGGCCATGGATATCAAGACAATCGGTGTTGAGGAATGGCTCAACGTTTTGGAGAAGAGTGCTACCTGGGATATCGCTCAGTCGACGATCTCGTCGCTGACCATGGGCGAGCTTCGCGCACTGGACGAGCAGGACGGCGCCACGTTCTACGAGCGCCTGGATCGCGAGAAGATGAACTACGGCTGGATCGAGGGATCGCCGGAATTTAAGGCCGAGGTCGCCAAGCTGTATCGTCGCGATGTCAATCCCGATCACATTCTGCAGACCAATGGCTGCACGGGCGCCAACCTCAACGCCATCATGGCCGTTGTGGAGCCCGGCGATCACGTGATTGCCGAGTGGCCTACCTATGCGCCGCTCTACGAGATTCCGCGTACGCTGGGTGCCGAGGTCGAGTATTGGGAGCTCCGCGAGGAGCTCGGCTGGAAGCCCGATATCGATGAGCTCAAGCGCTTGGTGCGCCCCAACACCAAGCTCATCTGCATCAATAACGCATCGAACCCCATCGGTACGGCGCTCGATGCCGATATGCTCGGGCAGATTGCCGAGATTGCCCGTTCGGTGGACGTCTACGTGCTGTGCGACGAGGTGTATCTGCCGCTCGAGAACACCGAGTCCTTTATGTCGATGGCCGACGTGTACGAGAAGGCCATTGTCACCAACTCGGTGTCCAAGACCTATTCGACGCCTGCGGCCCGCGTGGGCTGGGTCGTGGCCAACGAAGAGGTGTCCAACCGCATCCGCACATATCGCGACTACACCATGATCTGCGGCGGCGTGTTCAACGACGCCCTGGCGACCTACGTGCTCGAGCACAAGGACAAGATTCTCGAGCGCAACCGTAAGATCGTGTTTGGCAACCGCGATATCGCACAGGCTTGGATTGATACGCAGGACCGCGTCTCCTGGACGGCCCCGCAGGGCGTATCCACCTCGTTTATCCGGCTGGATATTCCCGAGGACGACGAGGAGTTCTGCAAGCGCCTGTTGGCCGAGAGGGGAGTGCTGCTGGTTCCCGGTAGCCGCTTTGAGCTTCCCTGCGGCGCACGCCTGGGCTACTGCCCGAGCGAAGACGTTCTTCGCGAGGGCCTGAGGCTTCTGGGTGAGGCGCTGGCCGAGTTCGATCGATAGGATCACGACTTCCTTCGAAGTCCGTATTCAAATTGGCCGACGATAATCGATAACAGACCCGTTTCCCATGAGGGGGCGGGTCTGTTTTTTATACCGAGAAGTCAAGTTGTTACAAATGAGGCCGTACGGCAAGCTGATATCCGCTGGGCCTTATACTGAGCTTCCGGCGAACGGTACCCAGCGTCTGGTAAACGGTAGCCTGGTTACCAAAAATGAATAGGACAAACTTTTTTGTGAATAAAAATCAAAATGGTTGAGACGTAGCAAGAATTGCGAATTCTATTCATACCTTTGCGTGAAATATGCAAATCGAGGGTGGTTTAAGAAAGATTAGTTCCAATAGATTTTTTGCTTAAAAAAGCGTTTAAGCACGTAGATACACTTTATTAAGTCAAAGTATGCCATGCGTGAAATATATGTGTATGCCGTTCACCCCTCATAAAAAACCGTTCGGGGGCAAGGTGGAAGTATGGGCTGATTTTGGATATAAATATGTCGTCAGCAATAACGCCTCACACGGAGGGGCGCTAACGAATCGGCCCTGACAAGGGCCCGAAAGAAAGGTAGGAGGCCATGACGAAAGGTCTGCACGTGCCTTCCGA
>NZ_QSKB01000053.1:0-2091 GCF_003469085.1 Collinsella sp. AM29-10AC | reverse complement strand
GCAAGACTTGAAGTAGGGGGAGGCCTCGCGGCCTCCCCCTTTTTTGCGTTTACAGGCAACATTCCTTATGCAATTAAATCAATTTAATCATCCACCGCTGAATATAGACGTTCACCGTTCTTTGGTCGGTTCTCTGTTCTCAATGGACTAATATTTGCTTTAGCGCACTGCTGCGCTTGTCCTGTTTTTACACGGGTCGTTTTATTGATTGTGACGGAAGGACTCACATGGCAGATGTTCATGAGCTGCTTGATACTTGGATTGCCAATGTCAAGGACGAGGAGCTCCTCGCTGAGCTTAACACGATGAAGGAGCAGGGTGATGAGGACGCCATCACCGATGCTTTCTTCCAAGATCTCGCCTTCGGTACTGCCGGCCTTCGCGGCACTATCGGTGCGGGCACTAACCGTATGAATATCTATACGGTCGGTCGTGCGACCCAGGGATTCGCTGACTACCTCAATGCGACCTTCGAGCATCCAACGGTTGCCATCGCTCGCGATAGCCGCAATAAAGGTGAGCTGTTCGTTAAGACGACGGCTGCCATTCTTGCAGCAAACGGCGTGACTGCCCTCGTTTATCCCAAGATTTCTCCTGTGCCGACGCTCTCCTGGGCCGTCCGTGATCTTAAGTGCTCCGGTGGCATTTGCATGACCGCTAGTCATAACCCGGCACCGTATAACGGCTATAAGGCCTATGGCCCCGACGGCTGCCAGGTCACCAGCGAGGCCGCCGATGCAATTTCTAAGGCTATCGCCGAGACCGATACATTCACCGGCGTGAAGTCCATGGACTTTGATGAGGCTCTTGAGCAGGGTCTGGTTAAATGGATCGAAGGCTCATGCCTCGAGCGTTATTACGACGCCGTTCTCGCGCGCGGCGTGACTAACCTTTCTGCCGAGGAGATCGCTGGCGCTCCGCTTAAGCTCGTCTACACTCCGCTCAACGGCACCGGCCTCATTCCCGTTACTACGGTGCTCGAGCGCGCTGGCATCACCGATGTCACGGTTGTTCCCGAGCAGAAGGAGCCTAACGGCGATTTCCCGACCTGCCCGTATCCTAACCCCGAGATCCGTCAGGCCATGCAGAAGGGCATCGATCTCTGCGAGCAGGTTCACCCTGATTTGCTGCTTGCAACCGATCCCGACGCCGACCGTGTTGGCGTTGCCGTTAAAAATGGCGATGACTATCTGCTGCTGACCGGCAATGAGATGGGCGTTCTGCTGCTCGACTATATCTGCAAGACCCGTGCTGCCCGCGGTGAGGACCTCACTAAGAAGGTTGCCGTTACTACTATCGTTTCTTCCGCCATGGTTGACGCTCTGGCCGACGAGTACGGTTTTGAGCTTCGCCGCTGCCTGACGGGCTTCAAGTACATCGGCGACATCATTACTTCTCTTTCCGATGCTGGCGAGGTCGATCGCTTTATCTTCGGTTTCGAGGAGAGCTACGGCTATCTGGCCGGCGACCACGTGCGCGACAAGGACGCCGTGAGCACTTCGCTTCTGATTTGCCAGATGGCGCAGTATTACAAGCTCCAGGGTAAGAACCTTGCCGATGCGATGCACGAGCTGTACGAGAAGTATGGCTACTATCACAACAAGACGATTTCGCTAAGCTATCCGGGCGCTGAGGGTGCGGCAAAGATGGCCGGCATCATGGCTGGTTTGCGCGAGAACCCGCCCGCGGAGCTCGCCGGTTCCAAGATTGAGGCCGTCGTGGATTACAACACCTGCGTGAACGGCCTGCCGAAGGCTAATGTCATTGAGTTCGATCTCGAGGGTGGTAACAAGGGTATCGTCCGTCCTTCTGGCACCGAGCCCAAGATTAAGCTGTACATCTTCGCTAAGGGCGCGGATGCCGCCGAGGCTGATGCAGCACTTGACGCGATCGAGGAGTCCGGTCGCAAGCTCTTGGCCTAAGGCTTTGAAAGCCTATTTCTATAGATAGACGGAGGAGGGGATCTCGGAAACGAGGTCCCCTCTTTATTACTTTTAAATACAGCTGAGAATCCCAAACTGTGTAGGAAATGTGTACGCCCAGATTCCCGCCCCCGGCGCCCCTCCGGTCTGGCAATATATCTCCTTGCCG
>NZ_QSKB01000052.1:0-2096 GCF_003469085.1 Collinsella sp. AM29-10AC | reverse complement strand
TGTAAGAGGCGGGGCATGCCCCGCCTCTTACACCACATCTCTGCGCGCTACCCTACCGCACATTTTGACACCAGCCAAACACCACTCACGGAGGTGTACTCCGCTATCGCCGAACCAAAATCAGAGTCGAGTCCCTTAAAAATCAAAATAACGTACCCTCATTTCAATGAACTCCGACAAGAACGGCATTTACATGAGCACCGTCACGCATCAATACGCCCTCATCGGGGGCACGCTATTCCAATTCAAGAAAACCGTCGCCCATGTATCGGAGCCGCACAGCCAAATCGTCATCTGCGGCAACGGTCCAGACATCCGTTACGCAACACTGGAAGAATGGGAGAAAGCTGGCGAATCTTTCGATAGACGGGCACAGGTCGAGGGAATCGTCACCAGTGCGAGCACAGCGCGCGACAAATTGGAACTCTTTCGCAATCTCTTTACTGGCCGCAAAGATGTTTACGCTCATGGGTACCGCAGAAAAGACGGGGGAATCGGCTATACACCAGCCTGCGCAAATGAGTGGAAGGCAGGCATTTGCCCCAAACTAAATCGTCAGAAAACCAAATGCGCGGAATGCGGCAACCGCATCTTCCCCGAGCTGAGCGATGCCACGATCATCGCCCATTTCAAAGGCAACGACGACAGGCTCCGAGACGTCATAGGTCAATACGTTCTCGATAGTGACAGCAACACAAAAGTCCTGGTCATCGACTTTGACGGATCCGATTGGAAAGAAGCGACAAACGCCATTCGGCTTGTCGCAAAAAACCATGGAATCGATGCTGCAGTCGAGCGATCGAGATCAGGTAACGGCGCACATGTCTGGTTTTTCTTCCTAGAGCTCACCAGCGCAAAGATCGCACGAGAATTTGGAAGCAGCCTTATCACCGAAGCGGCGGCGCTCAACAAGACAATCACCTTTGAAGCTTTTGACCGGATGCTGCCCGCGCAGTCCACCATTCCTGAGGGCGGCTTCGGAAATCTCATAGCACTGCCTTTTCAAGGAAAAGCGCAGCGAAAAGGGAACAGTGTATTTGTTGACGAGCAATTTGAGCCCTTTCCCGATCAATGGCTTTACCTTTCGCAAATTCAGCTGATTCCACATGCAACGGTGCAAAATCTGATCGAAAGCATCGACAATAAACCGCATGGAATATCAGCTGCAGTGGCGGGAAACACCGCCGCGCCACATTCTCAGAGGCCGCGAAAGCGGCTTCCGCTCGCGCCGCAGGACTTCCCGTCATCGCTACCCGTCACGCAAGCCGATATGCTCTACATAACCGAAAAATCTCTGAGCCCGGCCGCCCAGATGGAGGTTCGCAGGCTTGCAACATTTGCCAACCCGGAATTCTTCCGTGCCCAATCAATGCACCAATCGGTATTCGGCAAACCGCGGTACATAGACCTCAGCGAACTTAGAGATGGCTGCGTTGCGATTCCCAGAGGCTGTAAAGCACAACTCGAGCGGCTGCTTCAAGAAGCCGGCGCTTCTGCTCACTATTCAGACAAGCGCATGTCGGGCAATCCAATTGTGATGACATTTAAAGGGGCTCTTCGCCCTGAACAGCAAATTGCCGCCGAACAGATGCTCAACTGTGAAGACGGGATCATGTCCGCGCCGACGGGTTTCGGGAAAACCGTCATTGGAGCCTATCTTATTGCTGCCATCGGTCTTCCAACGCTTGTCATCGTTCCCAAGACTGCGCTCATTGCCCAATGGAAATCCCAGCTCGAACGGTTTATCGACATTACGGATAACAGAAAGCCAGTTCGAACCCCAAAAGGACGAATCAGTAAAAGGCGGCCTCCGCTCATTGGCCAAATCGGAGGAGGCAAAACCGCCATAAGCCATCTCATCGACATTGCTTCATTCCAGTCTTTGTCCAGCAAGGACCCCCAGACCGGAGAACCAATAGCCAAGGAGTTCGTTCGTGATTACGGCCTCATCATCTGTGATGAATGTCACCATGCAGCCGCACCACAGCTTGAGCTCGTCCTCAAGTCCGCTCCAGCCAAATATGTATACGGCCTTTCCGCGACCCTTGATTATCGACTTTATCCGAACACCTCCCACATTCATCCGTACATGTACG
>NZ_QSKB01000051.1:0-3022 GCF_003469085.1 Collinsella sp. AM29-10AC | reverse complement strand
GTCGATGTATCGCGCATAGTATGCCCATCGCTGCTCGAGGCTGGGGTAGAGGTAGTAGAAGCCGTCGAAAAGGCTCTTGACTACTTTCGATTGATGCTCAGTGCCCATTGTATTCGCTACGATTAAACTCGGCACAGGGGATACTGGTTTTCCGTGCGAAAACGCTCATGCCGCTAAATTGAGCGACCGCCTGTACTGCAGCGGGATCATCCGCCCGAGCGATCCCTCAATCCGTCGCCCGTTGCGCCAATCGGCAGAAGCCACGCGTGGACGCTAATCGCTCGAGCGAATCGTCGTCGGTTTCCGTTTAACGATTTCTTTTTCCGCTATTATCTGACCCTCGGACTTCCTCGTGATAGAAGTAGTCCACGATCACCGGATGCCCCTGGGGGACTCTGCCATAAGGCATTTCGTTGTCCACAAAGGGGCAATCGTACTTCTTGGCCATTTCCTCGGCTTTTACTTCAAGCGCTTCAAAATAGCTACGGTTGCGCTTGTTATAGATCTCATCGTAAAGCGGTACGAGATTGGGATGTTTCTCGGCGATATAATCCAGGATCGCTTTTTTGAAACCACCCCGAAGATTGAGATTTTCGAGCCAAAACAAATCGCACCGATCCTTTACTCGCTCAAAAATCATCTCAAAATCCGTGATGCCGGGAAATACCGGGGACACGAAGCAGACCGTACGGATACCTTCGTCATACACCTGCTTCATAGCAGCGATACGACGCTCGATGCTCGACGCGGAGTCCATATCGTTCTTGAAGTTCTCATCCAGCGTGTTGATCGACCATGAAACGGTCACTCGTCCAAGCCTCTTCAGCAGATCGATATCCCGTACCACAAGATTGGACTTTGTGCAGATCAGAATATCTGCATCGCTGCCAATCAGCTGCTCCAGGAGTTTCCTGGTATTCCCGAATCGCTCCTCCTGTGGATTGTAGCCATCCGTCACAGAACCGATAACCACCCGCTGTCCAGCGTATTTCTTCGGATTCTTGATTTCCGGCCAATGCTTCACATCAAGAAAGGTGCCCCATTCCTCCTTGTGTCCGGTAAAGCGCTTCATAAAGGAGGCATAGCAATACTTACAGGCATGCGTGCAGCCTACATAGGGATTGACCGAGTAGCCGCCTACCGGCAGGCTGGACTTGGTCATGATGTTCTTTGCTTCCACCTCATTGATGAGGATTCCATCGATCACTTCCGCCATGTTCTCTGCACCTCCAGCACTCTTTCGAATTCTTCCGGCAATTCCTGAATCATGTTTTCGTCCCCTATGACAGAGACGAGGTCTTCCTTCATAAACATTGGAATGCCAAGCGCGTGCGCCTGGTCCGTCAAAGACCATGCCCACTCCGGTTCCGTATGAACCTTCCTGCTCTGCGCCCCGGTCATGGTACCGACGACGATCCAGTTGATTCCGGAAAGGTCGACCGTACCGGGATCGTCGAATAGCGGCTCAAAAGTAACGAAGAAGTGATTTGCTTTGACGTTTTTCCGAAGGGCGTCGATACGCCACAGCTCCGCTTTCCTCGTCACCGTAACGCCGAACCATGCGTTTTCCAGGTCGGTATCTAAATCCAGCAAATCGGGTCTCTTGGTCAGGAACAGGAACTGATGCTGTGGATTCTCATGGATCTTTGCAAATACCTCGTCTCGCCATTCCAGCTTCCACCCGGAGAGATCGCTCATGCCGGTAAGGAGAAAGTTCTGCGGGCGTTTCTTTTCCATCATCTTGAGCTTGCTCGGGAAGAACGCAGGATCAGCGAAGTCGTCAATCATATGCCAACGTTTCACATTGTTACGGGCATAGCAATATGGACACCCCACCGTGCAGCCGATGACGATATTCATATTCTGAATCTGATTTTTGATGCAGATGCTCATAACGCCTGCCTACCTGCCTCTCCCGTAAACACACAATCAGCCTCCCCCACCTTGCGGACAAAAGCCTCGATATCTTGCTTGCAAGCAGCAGGCTCGCAATCGCTCAAATCGTATGACGTGCCGCCGTTTCGATAGACGGCCCGATGGGAAAACGATCGGCTGACAAGCCCGATGCCGAGCTTCTCGCACAGGGTCATCCGTGCTCCCTTTCAGCTATAAAAAACAGGTGTCTATAAACAGTATCCTTGTTGATTTTCGCAGGGGCAATGAACAAACGCGTGCACCTGTCGATAAACGAACAGCTACTGGACATTGTCAAACGACTCAGATTGGAGAGGCGATGGGAGAAACCAAGATCGACCGCCGGCGGCGCTACACCCTCTCGGTCATACAGGAGGCGTTCTTCGCGCTGCTGGCCGAGGTCGGCTTCGCGAAGATGACGGTGGCGGACATCTGCCGCCGCGCCGAGATCAACCGGGGAACGTTCTATCTGCATTGCGAGGATAAGTACGCGCTGCTCGATGCGCTTATCGACGAGGCATTGGCAGCGGCTCCCCCGCTTGAGGGGGTTGAATCGGCAACGCTTTGCCAGCGTCCGCCGGCAGACGACGATTATCGCCTGCTTTATTCGGACAGCGACGCATACGCTCGCGTAGCCCAGCGCGTCATAGAACGCGGAGCGGAGCAGATGGTTCCCTGGGTCATGGAGAAAACAGGGCTTTCACGCGAAGACGCCTTCCTGCTCTTCATCCACAACGTCCAGGGCAATCTGGCCGTCAACCGCCTGCTCGGCTGGAGACGAGGCCCCGAGTTCACCCATGCCCAGGAGCTGCTCAACGCCTATTCCGAAGGGGGCTTACTGGCGGTATCCGCTCTTCGCGATTCCGATAACCCATCGTGACCTGCGATTCAGGAATACCAGCCTCCGAGCCCTCTCGTTCGGAGGCTGCGGCTAAAACCTCATTGCGCGTCTACCGCTCCGCGTTACTCGCCACCTGCCCGCGCCACCGAGAGCAGGGCGCCCAAATCGGCCTGGATCGCCCCTGCCTTGCTTCCAAGCTGCAACGGAGCCGAGCCGCCCGAGATGTTTACGCTCAAAAGGTGCGCATCCGGCAGCTTCGCGGTCATG
>NZ_QSKB01000050.1:0-4068 GCF_003469085.1 Collinsella sp. AM29-10AC | reverse complement strand
AGTTTTTCACAGCCATCAAAGGATGCGAATATCTCTACAAACCGTGATTTGACGCTCTCCTTGAGAGCGGCGATTTGCTGTCGTTTGCTATTGATTTCATCTGTTAAGCGATTGAAATCGTCGATGAGGGCTCTCTGCTCGGAGAGCGTCGGGACTGGGATGGGGTATTTGAGCAGCTCATCCTTGTCTCCGCGAGGCCTGCCGGTTCCCGTGAAGGTGGACATATCGTAGTCGAAGAAGTCCTTCTGCCACAGGAGCAGATGGAGAAACTCGGGCAATAGGCTGTCGGTATTTATGCTTCGGAATACCAAAACATCCTTGGAGCACGCCCCATCGCGGTCTGCGAGCCAAATCTTCTGCAGATAGGGGCGAATATTGGAGACGAGCGTGTCTCCCTTCTTGTATGCGGTGCCATCACTTGCCGGAAGCTCTCCGCCATAGGCGGTTATGCCGCCACGGTCCTTGACCATGTTCTCCGTTGTTACGTAAGTGTCGGTGATGATGGAACTCTGGGCCACGCTGTTGGTAATGTAGGATGTGATGTCTCCAAGCGTCTTGACTACGGTGCCCTGGGCGAACGAGCGGGGCTTGTAGAAAGAGCGGGGAATCGTAAGAGTCTCGTCGAACTTCTCGGCATCAAAGTCGATGAAATCGGCGGTCTTGGCATAGTAGTAGTACTGGGCAAGGTCGCCGGGCTCAACCTGCTCGCCGGAGAACCATGCTCTGATGATGCCGCTTAGCGAGTTCGTGTCGTCCGATTCGTCGTCCGAATAGAGCACACCCTCACCATCGATGGGCTGTATCCCCTCGTTGCCTTTGCGATTGCTCCATTTGTAGCCAAGGAAAGAGGCGATTTCCTTGGTCGTGTTAGGTGAGTTGATGATGAGCGTCTGTTCGCCGCAGACGAGACCCCAAACGCGCAGGCGTTTGCGCTCTTCCTTGTGCGCATGGCGATAGAACAGCTCGCTCTCTGCTTTGAGCCGTGAGTTCTTGTCGGCCGCCTTCCAAGTCTTGCTCTTCCGAAGGGCCTTGAGCTCCTTCGATGATTCGAAAAGATGGCAATAAACGCTGAAGTGGCGAGTGTTTGCCCATTCGTTCCAATTAGCCTCTCCTGCGAGAAAAGCCCGGTAAGTATCTCCGTCTACATTAATTGTGCCGAGATAAGCGTTGAAAGCGCTTTCGTCTCTCCAGCCAGTGAGCTTCCTGCGCTCAAAAACAGCGTCAACGAAATCAAGTGCGTTCGCATTGCGGGGCGGGATCTCGTCAAAGCGACGTAGGAACATAATTGCGACGTTTGTTCCTGTGGCCGCGAATGTGCCTGATCCAAACCTGGCGATGGAGACGATCTCGAAGGAGCTCAAAAGCACATCGCGTGCGGCCATGAAACTCGAGCTCGTGCTCTTGTCGAGGATCGAGGTGGGGAGGACGATGGCGGCGTAGCCTCCGGGCCGAACAAGCTGTGCCGCACGCTCGACAAAGAGGGTCTCGATTTCCGAGCCGCTATCGCTGATGGTTTCCAGCACTTTGAGTTCGTTGTTGTGAAGCTTGAGATGCGGTTTGAAGGCCGCTACAGAGTACGGGGGATTGGCGACAAGAATGTCGAAGCGTCCCCTGTCGGTTCGGCTGTCGATTCCCTTGTCGGGATAATTTTCAAGTCCGTCGCCGAAGACCACGTTGCTCTGTCCTGCGCCATGCATGTAGAACGAGACCTTGGAAACGCGAGCGAGTCGATAGTCCTTCTCGATGCCGACGAGATTGTCTCTGACCCAGTCGGCGTCTCCGAGGTCATCCTCTATGGTCGGATCATATTGGCATGCGGCGTCGGAGATTTCTTCGAATCCTTCTGTGAGAAAGTGCCCCGCGCCACAGGCGTAATCGATAACGCGTGGATAGTGTACGGCACCAGCCTCGTCCTGCACGATGCTGTCGAGTGGGAGTGACTTCCAAATAAAACGGGTGATGGGCACAGGTGTGAAGAATTGGCCCTCGTTTTGCTTAAAGCCCTGATTAAGGAGCTGTTCGAAGAGGTCGCCCAAGAATTGAATGTCTTGAGTTCCTACGATGCGATACGGCTGTAGAAGTTGCACCGTCTCTACGAGTACCTTGCCGTTCTGAAGAAAGAGTTCCTCGTTGTGGACGTCTTTGAACGCAAAGTCATTGTTGGTATAGAACTTGAGCTTGCGCAGCGTGCCGTTCAGCTCCTCGATGAGCTTCTTGCGGTGCTGGCCCGTATAGTTGCTTATGAGGTTTTCGGCGTAGTTGTTGGGAACGTACAGGACCTCTTCCCGCATGAGCTTTCTCATGCCGTCTGAGTGGAGTCTCTGGAGTCTGTCCTGGAGCGTTTCGTAGGTGTCGCGTCCTTGGCGGTATTGGAACTCAATCTCCTGGGTTGGCATTTTCGAGAGCTCGTCTTGGAGCTTCGCGATAAAGAGCGCAATAAGGCGATTGAAGGCGTTCTCTTTATCGGAGACGTTGTTGTGGCGGAGGATTTCCTCGAAGCGGTTGACGATGCTGTCTTCGGCCCTGAAGTCGACAAGGTCCTTCTTGAGAAGGGGAGGAACCATCGGGTGGTATGCCGTCGACCTATCGCCAAAGAGGATGTTTCCCTCGACTTGTTGGTTGTACGTTTCCGTCCAAACTTGATGGAGCTGTTCCACTGTATGGGCGTCGCGGTAGAGCGCAATGGTGTCATCGCGTTTGGCGAGCGCGATGAAGTTCTCGTCATCGCTGCAGTTAATTGAAACCTGGTCTGGCACAATTTCGTTGTTGATGAAATCGCATGCAAAGAGTACCAACCAGCGAGTCGCGCGCTCTTGTTGCCAATAGGAGAGGAGTTGCCCTCCGTCTGACTGCATGTTCTTGAATTCGTTTTTGAACTCGGTTCCAGGGGTCTTGCATTCGACGATTGCGAGTGTGTCGCCCCTCTCGTCATTAATGCAGATATCAGCGCGGCCGCTCTTTTGTTCGTGCCCAAGGGCCCATTCGCGCTCCAGCTCGAGTGATTCGGGGCGATATCCTTTGTCGAGGAGCATGGTTACGCAGGCGAGTACGACGAAGTTCTCGTTATCGGAGAAGTTACAAGTTGTGTCTTTGTTGACCTTGAACCCCAGGTCTTTCGGGTAGCCGATGCGTTTCTTGGAAAAATCGACCGTGATTTGTGCGCTGGTCTCTTCCCAGGATTTCTGATAAACGGTGCCGTCGCCCGACGGCTCGTAGCACAGAGCCCTAAGTGCGTCGCGAAGATTGTCCAGCGTAATCATCTAATGTCTCCGTAGCTGCGAGGTGAAAACACAATTCGCTAATATTATCGCAGAGGGCACCGTAAGAACGTAGTGTGATTGGCGGTGCTGCTGCTTGCCAGGGCATTTGATTGGATGATGACGCGCACGGGGCGGGATTCGCCAGTCCGCTAAGCCACGCTGGCAACGGTAGCGTACCAGGTGGTTGCTTGCAGAGATCCTCACGCGCGCCGTGCTTGAACCACTGGAGGTGCGTGTTTCTCGTCGTGCGTCCATCGGTGACCGATCCGCCTTTTACTAAACAAGTTTATCGAGCGCGCGAAGTGATTGGGCCAATGGCGAAGCTCCAACTTATTCGCCAACTCATGGGCAAGCCACCCGAGACTACTCATTTCTCCTACTAGCAATGAAGGCCTGCGACCTGCAGTTTTGCAAACTGCTTGAAAGCCACCCGATGAGATACCCCCGATTTCCACTTGGAATCAGGGGTATTTTTATTTAAGCGTCCACGCATGAAACACGGCGCGATGAACTGCGCTGCTCGTCGCCCGTTCGCGCCGCCGAGAGCAGCATGCTCAAATCGGCCAGAATCGCCTCCGCCCTGCTCCCGAGCTGCAGCGGCGCCGAGTCGCCCGAGATGTTTACGCTCAAAAGGTGCGCATCCGGCAGCTTCGCGGTCATGCTCCAGAACGGGAGCGTGATGATGCCGGGGGTCATCTCGCCTACGCCGAGCTCCAGCAACAGCACGCGGCCACTGCTGCGCTCGCACACAAAGCGCTCGTATCGTCCGAGGCTCTCGCGCCAGGCCGCACCCTGCAGAAACGTGTCG
>NZ_QSKB01000005.1:0-94381 GCF_003469085.1 Collinsella sp. AM29-10AC | reverse complement strand
TTATCGTCCCGGCTCGAAAAAGTGCTAAATGTCAATTCTGGTCTAACAGAGCCAAACAAAAAGGTAGATTATTAGGCATGTCCCAAAAACCTACCTTGGTTAGTGCAGCAACTCGGTGAGGTTGCGTTTAAAGCGGGCGCGGTCTTCGCTGGTAAATGCTGCCGGACCGCGAGTGCGTCCGCCGGCGCGGCGTACCTTCTTTTCCTCGTGGCGAATAAACAGCTGCATGTCGATGGTTGCTTTGTCGTAGACGCGCCCGCGCACACCGATAGCGGCGGCATCGCGCCCGAGCACCATGCTCGCCAAGCCAATGTCCTGCGTCACGACCACGTCGCCCGCCTGCAGGCGTTCGACAATGGCAAAGTCGGCGCTGTCGGCGCCCACGCTCACGTCGAGCGTCGTGATCCAAAAGCCGCGTCGCGCGTGCTCGGCATCGCGCGGGTCGTCGCGGCGAATGTGCCGTTCCAGGTTTTGCGTGCTGTTGCCGGCGATAACAACGGCGACGCCCGCCCGCCGCGCGCAGTCAATCGACTCGCGCGTGACCGGGCAGGCGTCGGCATCAATAAAGAGCGTCTTTGGCATCTAGCGCACCAGTTTGCCAAACTGAATGGCGCGAACAATGAGCGTCACGCCAAACACCAGCAGCGCGGCACCGCTAAAGATGACGAGCATCTTGGCCGACCACAGCGGATAGATAAACACGAACATGCCCGCGATGATGGAGAGCGCGCCGCTCAGGATGGCGAGGGCGCGGTTGGCGGAAAGCTCGGATTCCAGAATCGACATGACGCCCTCGACGATCCAGCCAAAGCCGGCGACGACCACCACGAGCGTGGTGAGCGTCGCGGTCGAGAAGGCCTGGTTGCGCAGGATTATGACGCCGCCCAGAATGATGAGCAGGTTGGAGATGATGCTCGTAACGCGCCAGCCGGTGGGCAGCAGCGGCTCGAAAACAGCGGTAAACAGCCTGATCGCGGCCGTGATCACAAAGTAGATGCCCAAGACGGTCGTCAGGAAGACGAGGGATTTGGCGGGCGCAAACAGCAGTGCGATGCCGGCGACGAGCGCCAAGACGCCCGTGATGGCGTAAATCCAGCGCACGGCCTTGACGGCCTTGCCTGCCATGCTTTTCTCGTCAAATCCAAACGCGCTCGATTGCTTGTCATCGTTCTTAAAGATGCCCATGATGTCTCCTTTCCGTGCGGCGTAAGCCGTAGCTCTTGCAACCAGTATCGCCCAAGGGCGCCGTCGCGTGGGGCGGGAAGGGCGAATGGGAGCCTCATCTTCCCGAATTGTTACCTTTGTTCCCGTTTGGATGCGGAATATTCAACAGGTGTGGAACATTGCGCCGCTGTGTGTAATTGCCTACGTTTTAGGTTAGATTTTCTTAAGAACAATATGCTTTTATTGGGGGTCTTATGAACGAAGCTGTTCCCGCGGCGCCGGTAAGCGCCGAGTCGATGGCAAAGCAGGGTTGCGAAAAGCTTGGCCTGGACACGTTTGACGCGCTGGTCCGCCGCGCCCGTACGTGCCGCCGTTTTGACGAGTCCATGCGCGTGCCGCGCGAGTTTTTGCTCGAGCTGGCGGAACTGGCGCACCTGGCTCCCTGCGGCGCCAATGCTCAGCGTCTGCGTTTTCATGTGGTGAGCGGTGCCGAGGATTGCGCGCGTGTATTTGATGAGCTTGCATGGGCCGGCGCGCTTAAGGATTGGTCGGGTCCTGCCGAGGGCGAGCGTCCGACCGGCTACATCGCGATTCTTGCCGAGCGCGCTGTTCCGGGTAAGCCCGCCGCGCCCATCACCGAGGTCGACACGGGCATTGCCGCGCAGACGATGATGCTCGCCGCTCGCAGCGCCACGCCCGAGGTGGCAGCCTGCATGTTCAAGGCCTTTACGCCCCACGCGATCGATGCTATGGGGCTCGATAACGACAAGTATGAGCTCAAGCTGATCATGGCTTTTGGCGTGCCGGCCGAGACGCAGATGATCGATGCGATCGATTCCAACCCCGACGGCTCAATTAATTACTGGCGTGACGATGCGCAGGTGCACCACGTACCCAAGCGCCCGCTCGCCGACGTGCTGGTGTAGCTGAGCGTCACCGCGGCGTGATCAGACGGTAAACCACCACAAAGGTGCCTGTCCCCTTTGTGGTGGTACGAGGGGAGAGCGTGTGGCAGATCTGTATTTGGTGCGGCATGGGCAGACTGAGCTCAATGTGCAGAGCATTTTGCAGGGCTGGCACGATTCGCCGCTTACGGCGCGCGGGCGCGAGCAGGCGCTGACGGCGCGTACGGCGTTTGCGGCGCGTGGCGTGGCCTTTGATCATGTGTATTCCTCGCCGTTGGGCCGGGCGCGGCATACGGCCGAGCTTATCGTTGGCGAGGGCCGTTCCATTGAGCTGGTCGATGACCTGCGTGAGTGGCATTTTGGCTCGCTGGAGGGCACATCAAATCGCGAGATGCCGCCGCAGCCCTGGGGCGATTATCCGGTGGCCTTTGGCGGCGAGTCGGAAGTGCAGCTTCAGTCGCGCATGGTCGCGGCGCTGTCCCGTATTATGGCCCGGCCGCAGCACGACTGCGTGCTGGCGGTTTCCCACGGCTCAGCCTGCCAGGAGTTTCTTGAGTATGTGACTGGCGGGGGAGAGCTACCCGACAACGGTGCCGTGCTTCATTTTGGCTATTGCGACGGGGCGTTTTCGCTCTTGGGTTGGTAACGAACGAAAGGACCCCTATGAATAAAGATCTGTATCTGGTCCGTCATGGACAGACGATATTCAACCTTAAGCGTATCATTCAGGGGTGGAGTGACTCGCCGCTTACGCAGTTGGGTTGCGACCAGGCGGCGCGCGCCGGCATGTTTTTACGTGCGCGCGGCATTGAGCCCGATCATGCCTACACCTCCACGCTTCATCGCACCGAGCAGACTATCGCCAACTTGTGGCCGGGCTTGGCGTACGAGCGCCTGGACGGCCTGCGTGAGTGGTTCTTTGGCGACTTTGAGGCCGAGCGCGTGATGCTTATGCCCGAGCGCCCGTGGCGCGATTTCTATCGTCAATTTGGCGGCGAGGGCCAGATCCAGGTGCGCGAGCGCATGGTGGCGACGCTGACCGAACTCATGCAGCGTCCGGACCATACGTGTGTGCTCGCGGTAAGCCATGGCTCGGCTATCAAGGAGTTTATGGATCACGTGAAGGGTGCGGCGGCCGACGAGCGCGATCGCGTGCCGGGCAACTGCTCGGTGCTGCACTTTGCGTTTGACGACGAATCCGACACGTTTGAGTTGGTCGAAGTCTTTACGCAGGAGGATTACGCGCGCGAGCTGGGGCTTGAACCGCTTGTAGCGGTAGTAGGCCCGCAGCGCGGGTAGCGCTGGCGTTGCGGCGCGGTTTGCCGGCGAAATTGTTTGATGCGAAAGGGGCGGGGATGCATGCACGGGCATTGCATCCCTGCCCCTTGTTTGTTTGGATGCTGGGTTTTCCAGCTTCGCGTTTGAGTCCGCTAGAACCGTGAGATCTGGTGAGTGAGCAGACCCGTCGGAACCTGCGGCGCGCCGCCGCTGACCTGCGCGGCGGGGAAGAGCGCAGCTACGGCAAAGTTGAACGGCTCTTTGCCGGTGTACGTTCCGGCGGCACGGGCCTCATCGGCCAGAATCTGCGATGCCCCAGCCAGTGCGGCGGCATAGGCGGAGTCACCGGCGAACACGGGGTCGGGTGCCTGATCGAGCATGGCACGGATGGCAGCAACGGCGTCCTCGCGCTTGACCTCCCACACACGGTGCGTAATGCCGGCGGGGTCGGTGACGGCATAGAGCGACGCGCCTTCTTTGGCGGCGCCGAGGATGATATCCATGACGGGCGAGGCTTCGTAGGCGAGCGTTACAGGGCGAGGCTGCACCTTAAGCTCGGCGATTGCGCGGGCGGCTGCGGCCGCATCTGCGGAGGACGCGTTGTCGTCCGTCAGTACACCAACCGGGCAAATTGCCACAACGCCCGTCACGCGTCCCAGCTCTCCCGAACACTCGTACACGTAATACGCCGCGCCTGGATCCTTGAGCATTAGGCCGTCAGCAATGGCGCCGCGCAGGGCGTCGTTGCCGCTCAGGATACCGCCCATCGCAGGCAGCGCCTCGAGCACGCGGTCCTGAGCTGGGCGGATGCAGGGAAATGGAAGTGCTTTCATGGGCGGTCCTAACGCGCGAGTCGGTTTGTTCGCGGCTTATTATGCCCCAACTTGGCCGCTTGCGTCCCAGAGCGTGTTATCGGCAAGCGCGATGAGCACGTTTTGGCAGCGAACGATATCGGCATGGGGCACATACTCGTTGGGCTTGTGCGCGAGCGCCAACGAGCCGGGGCCGTAGCTCATACAATTGCGGTTGCCTGTCTTGCCGGCAATGACGGCAGTGTCGGTGTAGCCGGTAAAGAAGCCGACGGTCGTGTCTGTGCCCGTCACGTCATCGGCGGCACGCTTGAGTGCAGCCAGAAGGGGAGAGCTTGGATCGCGCTCGATGGCGGGGCGGTCGCCTGTCACGGTATAGCTTCCATGGCAGCCGGGGACCGCGGCTTCGGCGCCGGCGATGGCCTGCTCTACCATGCGCGTCGCGGCGGCCGTATCAGTCGGCGGGGCCAGGCGCATATCGACCCAGACCTTGGCATGGTCGGGCACGACATAGGGGCGGTAGCCGCCCTCGATCTGTCCAAACGTGATGGTCGATGGCCCCAGCTCATCGTGTACGGGCAGCGCCATGAACGCGCGGCGCAACGCGCAGACGACCTCTGCCATGGCGGCGACGGCGTCGGCGCCCTTCCAAGGCTGGCTCGCGTGCGCCGTGACGCCTGCCATCTCAATCTCGAACCATGTGCGCCCCTTGTGCGCCACCTGGATCTGTCCGTCGGCGGGCTCGGTGTCCAGCACCCATTCGCGCGAACCGACCCAGCCGGCATCAATGGCCGCCTCGGAGCCACGCATAAAGTCTTCCTCGTCGACCGAGCAGATGAGCGAAAAGCCACGTCGGGGCAGCTCACCGCTTGCCGCCACGCGCTCGAGCGTATGGACCAGTGCGGCAATGGCGCAGGCCAGGCCACCCTTCATATCGCAGGCACCGCGGCCATAGAGTTTATCGTCGCGCACAACCGCCCCAAGCGGTGCGATGTCTGCGTCCCAGCCATCGCCCAAGGTGACGGTATCCATGTGGCAGATATAGACCAGCCGCGGCTCGTCGCTTTGGCCCGGCACGGTGACTTTAAGGTTGCGGCGCCCGGGCAGCACTTCGAGCTCCTCAATCTGCACGGCATCGAGCGCAGAACTATCAAGTTGTGCCAGCTGCTGCTCAATGAGCCTCTTAATGAAGCGCTCAATTTCATCCTCATACGCGCCCGGGTCTGAGCTGTCAATCTTCACAAGGTCCTGCGCAAGCCGCCAGGCAAAGTCCTCATCAACCATATGCAACCTCACAATCAGTCTGCTTTCCAAACCGATTGTAAGCCTCTTGAGAGATCCGCGGCGTGCGCGCAGCGGTATTTACCGTTCGCAGGCCGAGCCAGCGCGTTTGCCGTCCAGGCGGGTTTACGAACGATGCGGTGGGTACGTACCCTTCATGGACGACATGCTGTGCGACATATCTGCCTTTCGGTATCACCGGATACCTCCACAGGTCTTGGCAATAATGCCGGACCTGCCCGATTCTGCGGACGATCCGCGCAGGGAGCACCTATGTGAGCATCCGCTCGTCACGCATTTCCTGGGCACCCCGTTACACGTGTTGGCGCAGGGCAGCTGCGGACGTAAGGGCGATCGCATTGTCAGGCATGTTTGGAACGGGGAGAGGCCGTTTGATTCCGTGCGGCAGACGGAGTTTGGCTTCGATGTTGCGTCCCCACTCTTTACCCTGCTGACCCTGGCTTCCTCGGTCTCAAACGAGCGTCTAATCATGTGCATGTATGAGATGTGCGGCACCTTTGCCGTGTGCAAGATTGCGCCTCAGGTAAAGTCGGCACTTGAGCAGGCATATGGGAGCCGATGGAGTGACGCACGGTCGGGCTGGGAAAACGTAAAGGATGTCTCGGGGAATCCAACGGACTTGTGGAAACGACCTCCCTTGATCGAGCTCTCTGAGCTTACAGAGTTCGTCGATAAGGTCCGGGGGCTCCGCGGCGCTAAATCGTTCATACGAGCCGCGAAATGCATTACGGGGGTGGCAGCATCGCCGCTCGAGGTCCAGGCTTCGATGCTGTTTGGCCTTACGAGGTTGCGCGGCGGCGAAGGGCTGCGCCTTACCAATAACGTTGAGATTCGTATGACGCGCAGCGCCCGCCTGATTTCGGGGCTTGATAGGCGCTATGCCGATATCCTGCTGGCAAATAAGGACGGCAGCCGAGAGTGTCTGGTTGAATGCCAGGGTAAAGCCATTCACGGATCCATTGAATCCAAGATTTCGGACTCCGATCGAACGACGGCCTTGCAAGCCATGGGATATCCCGTCGTTCTGATGACCTATGGTCAGCTGGCCGACTTCGATGCCTTCCGCGTGGTGATGGAGCTCATCATGTCCTATCTCGATGTGCCGCTGAAAGACAAGACGCCGCGACAGCAGGAGCTCGAACGGCGGCTTCGTGAGGAGATTTTTATCGATTGGGCGGGAATGTAGTCGCGCGGTGGGTAAACGGTAGCGCGAGCTAGAGTTCTGGTCGCAAAAAGGCTTCAATTTTGCCTTGGAGGGACCCTAAAAATGCTATCTAGAATAAGTTGTTTCGGAAAATAGACAGTCAACTTACATTCGGCACATAGAGACCGATTTTTACCTACTAAAGTCCCTGATAAAGCTGTTTATCAAAGCGGGTGTGCTTAGCGACTGGAGCCTCACTATCGATTATCTGAAAAAACTTGTTCTGGGTATCATTTTAAAGTCGTCCGGAGCAACAAAATCGCCCCCCCGTTTCGTGAATACGGGGGGGGCGAATGGGCTTCGTGGTCTGTCTGGCAGGCTTGGCACCGGCGCTATTTAATCACGCGCACGCGATACATCGACGGAATCTGCTTGAGCGCCTCGATCGTGCTGCCGTCCAGGTGCTCATCGGTGTCGAACATGGTGTAGGCGTTCTCGCCAGCGGACTCGTTGGTCATGCGCTGCACATTGGCGTTGTCCTTGGCGAGAATGGCCGTGATCTGGCCGATCATGTTGGGCACGTTGGCATGCAGGCAGGCAATACGGCTTGCGGCGCGCGCCTTGCCCATGCTGCAGGCGGGGTAGTTGACGCTGTGCGCGATGTTGCCGTTTTCCAGGTAATCCTTGAGCTCGCTGATGGCCATGTCGGCGCAGTTGGCCTCGGCCTCGCCGGTGCCGGCGCCCGAATGCGTGGTGATAAACGTATTGGGCATCTTGACGGTCTTGGGCGTGGCAAAGTCGCAGCTAAACCAGCTGAGCTTGCCCTCGCGCAGGGCGGCGTCGACGGCGTCTTCGTCAATGATGGTCTCGCGCGCGTAGTTGATGAGCACGGCGTCGGGCGCTAGCAGGTTAATCTGCTCGGTGCTGATCATACCGATGGTGTCGGCCTTGCTGGGCACGTGCACGGTGAGGTAGTCGCAGCCGCGGCACAGATCCTCGAGCGTGCCCACGCGCTGCACCTCGCGGCTCAGCACCCACGCGTGCTCGACGGAAATGAACGGGTCGTAGCCGTAGACGTCCATGCCCAGATCGACACAGGCGTTGGCGACCTTGGAGCCCACGTTGCCCAGGCCGATGACGCCAATGCGCTTGCCCTTGAGCTCGCGACCCACAAAGGCCTTCTTGGCCTTCTCGGCGTCGACTTGGATATCGGGGTCGTCGGCGTTGTCGCGCACCCAGTTCATCGACTGCACCACGCCGCGGCTCGAAAGCACCAGCATGCCCTGGACGAGCTCCTTGACGGCGTTGCTGTTGGCGCCGGGGGAGTTAAAGACAACGACGCCCTTCTTGGCGTACTCCTCGACGGGGATGTTGTTGACGCCGGCGCCACAGCGGGCGATGGCGCGGATGCCCTCGGGCAGCTCGTAGCCGTGCAGGTCGGTCGAGCGCATCAGGATGGCGTCGGCCTCCTCGGCGGTGCTCACAAATTCGTAGCCCTCGCCAAACTCGACTTCGCCGTCTTTGGTGATGTCGTCGATGGTCTTGATCTTGCGCATGGAAAGCTCCTTAGCAGGTTTGTTTAAAACAAGTGGTTTGAAGTGGCTGGTCGGCCCGCTCGTTGCGGGCTAGTTAGATCGCGGGCTCAAACTATGCTGCGCTTCGAAGTCCTTCATATACGTGGCCAGCGCCTGCACGCCCTCCATGGTGACGGCGTTGTACACGCTGGCGCGCATGCCGCCGACGAGGCGATGGCCCTTGACGTTTTGAATCTGGTGCTCGGCTGCGCCTGCGACAAAGGCGGCGTCGAGGCCGGCATCGTCGGTGCGGAAGGTGACGTTGGCGATGGAGCGGCTGCCGGTCTGCGCGGTGCCATGGAACAGCTCGCTGTGCTCGAGCAGATCGTAGAGCAGATTGGCCTTGGCCCAGTTGCGCTCGGTCATGGCGGCAAGTCCGCCGGTTTGCTCCACCCAACGGAACACCTTGCCGCATACGTAGATGCCAAAGGTGTTGGGCGTGTTGAGCATGGAGCCCTTGGCGGCCTGGGTCTTAAGGTCCATGTACTGCGGCGTCTGCGCAAAGGCTGGACCGTCGGCGATCAGGTCGTCGCGCACGATAACCACGGTGACGCCCGCGGCGCCGGCGTTTTTCTGAGCGCCGGCGTAGATGAGTCCGTAGCGCTCGACGTCGAGCGGCTGCGACAAAAAGCAGCTCGAGACATCGGCGACCAGCGGTACGTCGCCGAAGTTAGGCAGCTCGTGGTACATGGTGCCAAAGATGGTGTTGTTCTGGCAGATGTAGACGTAGTCGAGCCCGCCGCCCGCGGCCTCGGCGGCAATGCGCGCGTTGATGTCGGCCATGGCGGGAATGCGGTCGAAATTGGCGTCCTCGGAGCTCGCGAGCAGCACGGCCTCGCCGTACTTGGCGGCTTCCTTGTACGCCTTGTTGGCGAAGTTGCCGGTCACGACGTAGCCGGCGCGGCCGCGGCGCATGAGGTTCATCGGGATGCCCGCAAACTGCAGCGTGGCGCCGCCCTGCAAAAACAGAACACGGTAGTTATCGGGGATGCTCAGCAGGCGGCGCAGGGTTGCCTCGGCGTCGTCGATGATCTGCTGGTACATGCTAGATCGATGGCTCATCTCGAGCACGGACATGCCGCAACTGCGGTAGTCCATCATCTCGTCGGCGATCTCGGCGAGCACGCTTGTAGGCAGTGCGGCCGGGCCAGCTGAGAAGTTGTGCACACGTGCCATCTTCTAGTTCCCCTCGTAGTCGTTTGAACGTTCGGGATACTTTAGCACAGTGGAGCGTCAGGCGCGACCGCATCACGGTAAAACTCGAGTGCGCCGCTATGATTTACAGGATGGTTACATGGGGGAGGGGTGCTTTACTCCTCGGGCAAATCCAAATCTGCGAGCGAAGGCATGAGGTTCTCTAGGCGCTTGATTTCTTCGTCGCAAATTAGCTAACCCCTGGTCACTACGACGCCAGCGTGGCGATGACGGCTTCGTCGCCGGCGTATATGAGGGTGTTGCCGTCGGGGATGATCGTTTGGCCGTCGCGCTTGAGCATCACGACGATAAACGGGTGCTTGCCTTGCGGCACATCGCGCAGGCGCTGGCCGGCCAGGCGACCGTGGGGGGTCACGGTGACCTCGCGCAGCGTAACCTCGGCACGCTCTTCAAACGTCGGGGCGGCCATAACCAGAAGGTCGCCTTCCTCGATCACGGTATCGCCGTTGGGCAGCACGGGGTGCGCGCCGTCGCGCAGCACCAGAACCACAAGCATGTCCGTCGCACTGCCAATGTCGGCGAGCGAACGTCCGGCAAACGGATGTCCAGCTCCCATCTTGAGCTTGACGAACGACATGCCGTCCTCGTCGCGGTAATCGTTAAAGGTGCGGCGCACGTCGCCTTCCGCATCGATCATATCGAGCTTCTTCGCCACCGCCGGCAGCAGCGAGCCCTGCACCACAATGCTAGACACGGCAATCACAAACACCAGGTCAAATAGGTCGTGTCCGCCGGGAACACCTGCCACCACGGCAAAGAGACTAAAGACGACCGAAGCTGCTCCGCGCAGACCCGCCCAGCTTACGAGCGCGACCTGGCGGGGGTTCGTCTTAAAGGGCGCCAGGAGCATGCCGACGGCGATGGGACGGCTCGCAAAGAGCATAAACGCCATGAGCGCCAGGCCCGGCAGCAGCATTTGCGGCAGGCGGGCGGGCGTCACGAGCAGGCCGAGCAAGAAGAAGATCGTCATCTCGGCCATCTCGGTGAGGGTGTCAAAGAAGTGCGCCAGCTCGACCTTGCCGGTGATGTCGCTCGCGCCCAGCACAATGCCGGCCAGGTACACGGCCAAAAAGCCGTTGCCGCCCAGGTAGCTCGGCAGCGCGTAGGCGACGATTGCCACGGCGAACAAAAAGATGGTCTGCGCGCCCTCGGCTGTTGCGCGTGCGCGTTCAATCAGGTGGCCCGCCGCCCAGCCGATGGCAAGGCCCAGGCCCACGCCCAGGATAATCTGCTTGGCCAGCAGTGTGGGAATGTTGATGTCGCCGCCGGCTGCGAGTGTGGCGAGCACGGCGGTGAGCATGTAGGCGACGGGGTCGTTGGAGCCCGATTCGACCTCGAGCAGCGAGTCGGTGCCGCCCCTCAGCGAAAGGCTGTGCTCGCGCAGAACGCTAAAGACGCTGGCCGCGTCGGTGGACGCCACAACCGATCCCAGCAGCAGGCCGCCGATCCAGTCGAAGCCCAGTACAAAGTGCGCGAACACGCCGGTAATGCCGGCAGTGATGACGACGCCGAGCGTGCTCAGCAGCACCGCAGGCGCGGCGACGGGCTTGGCACGGTCGATGTTGGTGTTAAAACCGCCGTAGAACATGATGAACAGCAGCGCCGTGCTGCAGACGGTTTCGGTGAGCGCGTAGTCGCTAAAGTCGATGTGAGCCGGGCCGTTGACGCCCAACAGCATGCCGAGCGCGATAAAGATGAGCAGGGTGGGGAAGGGGAGTTTTTTGCCGACGGGCTTGATGGTCAGGCACAGAATAATAACGAGGCCGATAAAGAGAAGGATCTGGTTCATGGATGGTGTCCGCTCCTGGGTGGTTGGCGTGGCACGGTCAGTTGTCTGCGGTTATTTGTACCCAAAGATGGTGGGTTTATGGGGTTGGATTGCGGGCGTGCGCGATATCGTCATAGACGGCTGCCGTCTTTGCCTCTGCTTGGAAACCCTTTCCAGCTTTATTGCAACGGAGTACAATGGGTAACGTTTAAGTTCAACTTGAAGTTTTAGTTGCGGCGCCGGGCTTCGGCCGCAATGCAAGGAGAGGCGTACCATGGCGATCTATGTGACATCTGATGCTCACGGGCACGTGCGTGCGCTTGACGAGGCCCTGTCTAAGATCTCGTTGACGTCCGACGACACGCTGTACGTGCTGGGCGACATGATCGATCGCGGGCCCGATCCGGTCGGCGTTATTAAGCTCGTGCGCTCGCTGCCCAACGCCCACGTGCTCAAGGGCAATCACGAGCAGATCATGCTCGATGCCATCATTGGCCAGGATCCGCTCGATGCCGAGACCTGGGATATCAACGGTGGCTGGACGACGCGCGAGCAGCTCAACGACATGGAATTTGAGGCATACGAGGAGCTCGTGCGATGGATGGCCGCGCTGCCGCTCTACGCGGTGGCCGAGACCGAGGAGCGCCCGTACCTGCTGGTGCATGCCGGCATCCAGACCGAGGCGGCGCGCGCGTTTTTGCTTGAGCATGGTGTCGATTGCGGTGACGGCAGGGGAGCGGTCGATGCCGATAGCGAGCTGCTGCGGCAAATGCTCGCCGTGCAGTCGTTCGATGACCTGCTGTGGATTCGTCACGGCTATTGGGATGCGCCGACGGGACTGCTTTCTGCCGAGGGCGAGGGGCCGGTCGTGGTGAGCGGCCACACGCCAACGGTGTCGCTCGGGCGTTATTGCGAGGTAGGTGGCCTTGCGGGACTCGATGAGGAGTCGGGCCGCGGGCAGATTGTGCGTCTGGGTGGCGAGGATACCGCCGGTGTGCCCGATCGCATCGATATCGACTGCGCCGCCGCCACCGGCTCCGAGTTCGGTCGCGTGGGCATCCTGCGCCTTGATGACGGCGCCGAGTTCTATGCGAACATCAACCCAGGCGAATAATCGGTGCAAAGGGTAGCTAATTTGGGACGGAGCTTTTTTGACTACTTTCGGAGAATAGCGCCTTTTTGCTCGGTAAGCGCGAGAAATGAGGAGCGTCTGCGTCCTCGGCAGTGCGAAAATGCTCAAAAAACCGTCGCAACGGAGTCAAACGACGTTGCGACGGTTCTTTTTTGGCTGCCCGCTGGCTAAGTGAGTAGACTTTTTTGGAAATGCCGAGCAGCCGGCAAATTTGCCTCAACAAAACCGCAGGTCACTGACTTGTGTTTTGCCGGTGTGGTCAGGGATTCGGCAAAAGTCTACTCACTTAGTTTTGCGTGTCGCAAATCGTCCGCAACGAGACCCCCCATTGCGCCAATTAGGCGCCGTACGGGTTGCGGTCGCGTTCGATGCGTTGGCGGATGTGGGCGTATTCGATAATCAGCAGCACCAGGAGTAGGGCCATGATGGCTAGGTAGCTCACCACGGCGCCCATCAGACCCAGCAGCTTAATCAGGATCACCGGCACCACCACGCTTACGGCGAAGCAGATCAGGTAGATCTTGGTGACATCGCCGGCGTGGCGCAACACCGTGATAATGGCATAGATAAAGTCGATTGCCGCGGTGACGCCGCCGGCGACAACCATTAGCAGTGCAAGCGTGCGGTAGCGCTCAAAGTTGAGGCCGTACATAAAGCTCATGAGGGGAATGCCGGGGCCTGCCATAAATGCGGCGCACGCTCCAGTAATGACTACGATCAGTGCCATAACGGCAACAATAATCAGATCAAAGCGGCGACGCTTGCGCGGATTCGCCCAAATGCTCGACAGACGTAGGAGCTGCGGTTTATAGATAAATCCAATGCTCAACAAAATGGCCTGCGCCGGAAAAAACAGTGCATTAAAGTACAGCTGATATTTGTATGCCAGCGTGCCCTCCATCACGAACTTGGGCATGCTCTCGATAAGGTTGAACAGGAACAGCGCACCAAAGAGCGGGGCGCACTGGACAAACAGGTGGCCAGCCTCGCGCAGACTCATGCGGCGTGATTTTTCGGTTTCGAGCAGGGCGAGCGGGGCGGTGACCAGCACGAGCGAGGCAATCGCGGCGATGCCCATGGCCATGGCGGCGATGGGCATGCTGCGCGTGAGGAACAGTGCCACGCTAAAGACCGCGATGACGCCGACGGATCGTAGCGTTTAGCTCATGCCGGCCAGGTAGAGTTTGTCGGCCTGCTGCAGGCGGCCCTCGTACACGTCGGCAATGCCGTCGATCACCTTATACAGGTAGACGCCCAGGCCGATTGTGGCCATCTGCGCATCGTAGCCGCGGGCGCTGCTGTACACCAGGCCGCATGCCAGCGCGAGCGCTCCGCAGAGCCAGCGGTTGAGCTGGTAGGAGGCGAAGGAGGTCTTTTCGTCGATGTCCGAGACCTGAAAGTTGCGCACGCCGTAGTTGCACGCGATCATGATGAGCGTGCCGGTGACAAAGGCGATGGAGAATTTGCCAGCCTCCTCGGCGCCCACGAGCTGTGTGGACACGATGGTGAGCAACGGAAACACCATGCCCCACACGGCGGTGCCCAGGGTATTCCAAAGGTAGTCGCGACGGGTGGCGTGATCTTCGTACTCGGCTTCTTGCGTGGAGAAGCCGCCGCCGTAGACGGCTCCGAGCAGGCGGTTCCACCAGGCATTGACCATGCGGTGGATGGGGCCGGGTTGGCGATCGCGCTCGCGACGACGGCGTGTGGCCTGGCTGCTGTCGGGACCGCCGGCGTTACGTTGGCTTAGTTCTTGGATTCGCGCGAGCTCCTCGGCGGTGTGCGATGCGGGGAACAGGCCGTTCTCGATGCGTCCGCCCTGGGCCTTTGCGGTGCCGCTGCTCGCTATGGCGGGGTCGGCGACGCCATTGCGGCGGGCGATGGCGCGGCGGATGCTATCGAGGGGCGTGATGCTCAAAGCGGAGTCCTTTCTATTGCTACGCTCTAGTATAGACGCGACGGTGTTCGTTCGTGTTTTTGAACAGGTTGTTCGATAATTTCGGCGGCGCCATTCAGTAGACGGCATTTGGGGACGTTCCTTATGTGCCGGCACTTTGGGAACGTCCCTAAGTGCCGGCATCCGGGGTCGCTCCTTGGTTGTTGCCTGTTCAAGAGTGTCTCTAACGACTAGGCCGCTTGCCTGCGATTTTTGACCGTTGGGCGGGCGCTTCGCCGTTGCCGCAAAAACGTTTTTGCATATCGGGTACAACGGGCTTTACGTGAGTAAAGTGCGCGCCGCGTCCACGTGTCGCGCTTTTAAAGGAGGCCCCATGCCTGGTGTTACCCCTGCAGAAGTTCTGTCCAACTTTGGTATTGCGCTGGTCGAAGATCCCGCCGAGAATCAGCCCCGTCTGCTGGTCGATCTACCCGCCGCGGAGCTCGTCGAGCACGCTATCCGCCGCGAAGAAGGCCGCATGGCATCCAACGGCGCGCTGGTGATCGAGACGGGGGAGCGCACTGGTCGTTCCCCCAATGACCGCTTTATCGTCGACACCCCCGATGTCCACGACAAGATTGCCTGGGGCGCCGTCAACCGCCCGCTGTCCGTCGAGAGCTATGAGGCCATCAAGGCCGGCATCGTCGACTATCTCAACGAGCGCGACGTGTTCGTTACCCGTGGCATGGCAGGCGCCGACCGCAACCACACGCGTCGACTGCTCGTTGCCTGCGAGCGTGCCAGCCAGGCACTCTTTATCAAGCAGATGCTCGCCCGCCCGCTCGCCCGCGAAATCGCGCGCACCGGCGAGCCCGACTTCTGCGTGCTCGCGGCGCCCGGTTTCCAGTGCGATCCTGCCATCAAGGGCCTCAACTCCAGCGCCGCCGTGGTCATCAATTTCCAGGAACGCGTGATTCTGGTCGCCGGCACCGGCTACTCCGGCGAGATTAAAAAGTCGATCTTTAGCGTCATGAATTACCTGCTGCCCGTCGAGGACGACGTGCTACCCATGCACTGCTCGGCCAGCATGGATCCCGTCACGCACGAGACCGCCGTGTTCTTTGGCCTTTCGGGCACGGGCAAGACCACGCTTTCGGCCAACCCCACGCGGCTGCTGATCGGCGACGACGAGCACGGTTGGTCCGACATGGGCATCTTCAACATCGAAGGTGGCTGCTACGCCAAATGCGAGGGCCTGGACGCGTTCCACGAGCCCGAGATCTTCAACGCTGTCCGCTTTGGCGCGATCTGCGAAAACGTGGTGCTCGACGAGAACCGCAAGCCCAACTACGACGACATCTCGATCACGCACAACACGCGCGTGGCATACCCTGTGGAGCACATTCCCAACGCGTGGACCAAGGGCATGGGCACCACTCCAAGCGTCGTGCTCTTCCTGACCTGCGATGCCTTTGGCGTGCTGCCGCCCATCTCGCGCCTGACGGCCGACGCCGCCATGTATCACTTTGTGACGGGCTTTACGGCCAAGATCCCCGGCACCGAGGTCGGCGTCACCGAGCCCACGCCCACGTTCTCTTCGCTGTTTGGCGAGCCGTTTATGCCGCTCGACCCCATGGTCTATGCCAAGATGCTCGGTGAGCGCATCGCCGACGGCCGCACGCGTGTGTACCTGGTCAACACCGGCTGGATCGGCGGCGGCTACGGCGTGGGTCATCGCATCGAGCTTGCCTACACGCGCGCCCTGGTGGCCCGCGCCCTCGACGGTACCATCGAGGACAGCGAGTTCGTGCACGACGACATCTTTAACGTCGACATTCCCACCACGTGCCACGGCGTACCCGACGGCATCCTGGTGCCGCGCCAGTATTGGCAGAGCACCGCTCGCTACGACGAGGCCGCGCACAACTTGGCCGTGATGTTCGAGGAGAACTTCGAGAAGAAGTACTCGCACCTGCCCGAATCCGTCAAGGCCGCCGGTCCGCACGCTCAGGTGCACGCCGACGCCCGTCATCGCGGCCACGGCCTGCTGGGACTTCGCCACTAGCGTCGCCTCAGACCCAAAACCATCATAAAGGGGACAGGCACCTTTGTGGTGGTTTTACTCGCGCGGATGACTCGGGTTATAATACGCCTAACATATCGCTCCCTTCTCCGGATGGGGGCAGCGTAAGCGCTCTTGTGGCGGCACCGTAGGACTTTGAAGGTGGCCGTCGTAAGGGCGCTTTTTGTTTAGGCACCCGGGCTCGGGCGCATGCTATGAAGGGAGAGCACATGAAGAGTTTCGTTGCCGAGGATTCGTTTTGGGAGCTATTTCCGCAGGCGGCTGTCGGTGTTGTGGTCGTAAAGGGCATGAAGCCCGCGGCTCAGATTCCTCAAGAGGACGTGGACGCGATTGCGGCGTTGCTCGACCGCGCCAATATCGACGCGGAGCGTCATCTGACCAGCGATACTATCAGCGAGAATGCGCCGGTTAAGGCATGGCGCGAGGCATATCGCCTATTCAAGACCAAGAAGGGCGCGCGTTGCTCAATTGAGAACCTGCTCAAACGCGTGCTCAAAGGCAAGCCGGTGGGCCACATTACGCCCGCGGTGGACATTTACAACACGGTGTCGCTGACCTACGCGTTACCCGTAGGCGGCGAGGATTTGCATGCGATCGAGGGAGACCTTCGCTTGAAGGTGACCGACGGCGGCGACGCGTTCCTGCCGCTTGGCGAGGAAGCGGATGACCCGACGCTGTCCGGCGAGCTGGCCTACGTCGATGATGCGGGCGCCGTGTGCCGCTGCTGGAACTGGCGCGACGGCGTTCGAACGGCCCTGTCCGACGATTCGGCGGACGCGTTCCTGGCGATTGAGTGCGTAGAGCCCGAGCGAATGGGGGACTGCCAGGCCGCCATCGATCGTCTTGCCGATTTGCTCGAGCGCTATCTGGGAGCGACGGTTGTCGTTAAGACGCTTGTGACTCGCGACAATCCCTGCGTGGAGCTGTAGCGGCGCCTGCGGATCATGTTCGCCGGTCAAAACCGCCACAAAGGTGCCTATCCCCTTTGTGGTGGTTTTTATGTTGATGGGTTAACAAATGGGGTATTTGGGTACGGGTGTCGGCTTATGCGACTAAGATGTTTACCCGTAAGCATTATGCAAGCGAAAGGCGGTCGTCTCCCATGCAGCAGAACGACGAGACACGTTTCGAGGACTTTGTTGGACTGATCAGCGGGCTCTACAAGGAGATTCAGCGTATCAAGACGTCCGAAGGCGCAAGGCTGGGCCTCAAGGGCTCCGACGTTATGTGCCTGTACTATCTTGAGCGCAGCAAGGACGGCCTGACTGGCGCCGACCTCGCCCGCATGGCCGGCGTTACCCGTGCCGCCGTTTCGCGCACACTGGCACATCTGGAGGAGGGCGGCTACGTCGAGGTTGACGACTCGGGTGATGCGGCCGTCAAGTATCGTGCTCCGGTGCGCCTGACTGCCCTGGGCGGCGAGAGCATGAGCGAGGCCGATCGCATCATTCGCGAGGTGCTCGATACCACCGGCAAGGCCATGGGCGTGGAGCAGCGCGAGCAGATGTATGCATCGCTGCGCACGATCCTCAACACCCTGCGCGAGATCTAGAGCCGCGCTGGCGCTAGCTTTCAGCCAAGAACTGCATCGTCCCGTTTGAGCGCGTACGCCGTGCCGGGACATTGCTGTCAAAATTCCCTGCGCGGGACCTGCGCAAGAAAGGATTCGCTATGTCCGTCCGCATTATTACCGATTCCGCAAGCGATATGTCGCCGGCCGAGCACCCGGCACTGGACGTTTTGCCGCTGTCCGTCACCTTTGGCACCGATGTGTATATGGATGGCGTCGACATCGATCACCAGCGCTTTTACGAGATGCTTGTGGAGCGCGACGAGCTGCCCAAGACCGGCCAGGTCAACCCGTACGCGTTTTCGCAGGCGATTGCCGAAGCACGTGAGGCCGGCGACGAGGCTGTGATTATTACCGTGGGCGCTAAGCTATCAGGCACCAATCAGAGTGCCCGTACCGCACTTGCCGAGGCGCCAGGTGGCGACGTGTTCGTGGTAGACAGCAACAACGTCACCCTGGGCGAGCGCGTCCTGGTCGAGTATGCGCTGCGCTTGGTGGACGAGGGCCGCAGTGCATCTCAGATCGCGGCGGCTGTCGAGGCCGTGCGCGACCGTGTGGTGGTTATCGGCCTGCTCGAGACGCTGGAGTACCTGGTGCGCGGCGGTCGTCTGTCTGCTGCGGCCGGCGCCGTGGGCACGCTGCTCAACGTGAAGCCCGTGGTGGCTGTCGAGGACGGTCTGATCGTGCAGCTGGGCAAGGCGCGCGGTTCCAAGAACGGCCGCAACCTGCTGAACCAAAAGGTCGAAAAGGCGGGCGGCATCGACTTTTCCATGCCGCTGGCGCTCGGCTATACGGGTCTTTCGGATGCGGTGCTCAAGAAGTATATCGAGGACAGCGCGGCACTGTGGGCTGGTCACACCGAGGGCGAACTGCCCGTTCACACCATCGGCGCCACCATCGGAACCCACGTTGGCCCCGGCGCCGTGGCAGTAGCCTTCTTCCAGCCCGCCAACTAACCGACCTGCCATAAACCATCACAAAGGTGCCTGTCCCCTTTGTGATGGTTTATGCTTTTCCGGGTGGAAGGGAGCGAGCAATGGCGTCTGAGGGCTTTTTTGATCGGGTGTACGGGGTGGTCGAGCAGATCCCCGAGGGGATGGTCGCCACGTATGGTCAGGTGGCACTGCTTGCCGGTCGTCCACGAAGTGCGCGGTACGTGGGGTATGCCCTTCATAGTAATCCGCGCCCTGGCCAAATTCCCTGTCATCGCGTGGTGTTTGCCGACGGCCGTATCTGTGAGGGCTTTGCCTTTGGCGGCCCCGATGCTCAGCGCGAGCTCTTAATGGGGGAGGGCGTGACGTTTGCCGATCCCATGCATGTTGATCTGGCCGCCTGTCGTTGGCCTGCTGGACTCTAACAGCTCTGCCGTGGTCAAAGCCACCACAAAGGTGCCTGTCCCCTTTGTGGTGGCTTTCCGTTGCAGGTTTACCTGGGCTAACTTATGGAGAAGGTGTGTTGGGGTAGTTTGACGCTAGAAAGTAAGCCACGGTGAACTATATTGGTTTCAGCAACGGAGCAGGCAATAGGCGATGAAAAAGCCTGCCCTGTTGAGTTTGATTCGCATCCCTCCCCTCTGTGCGATTCAACGGTGTACTTCGGGAACAGGCCCGCTGGCAGCTAACTGCCGGCGGGCCTGTTCCTGTTTGTCGGGAGAGTGTGATGGATGGAGCTGAAGCGGTCCGGCTCCAAAAAAGGCGGACGCCGTAGCGCCCGCCCTAAAGCAATCGAAAGCTCAAGCCAGCAAATCGGTCTAGTACACCATGCCCATGGCGTCCTGAACCTCGGCCAGGGTCTGCTCGGCGATCTCATTGGCGCGACGGTTGCCCTCATGCAGGACGTCCTTCACATAGTCCAGATCGTTCTCGTAGCGCTGGCGACGCTCGCGGATAGGTGCGAAGTACTTGTTGACGGCCTCGGTCACGTACTTCTTGAGCTGGCCGGAGCCGCCCATGCCAATCTCCTCGGCAATCTCGACTTCGGAACGGCCGGTGCAGATGGCGGCTGTTGAAAGCAGGCCAGACACGCCGGGGCGGTTCTCGGGATCGAACGTGATCATGCGCTCGGAGTCGGTCTGGCTCTTCTTGATGCGTTTGGCCGTTTCCTCGGCGGTCATCGAGATGTTGATGGCGTTGCCGTAGCTCTTGCTCATCTTGCGACCGTCCAGGCCCGGCAGCAGCGGGGTCTCGGACAGCAGCGCGTCGACCTCGGGGAACACCTTGCCGTAGCGGTTGTTAAAGCGGCGGGCGATGGTGCGGGTGAGCTCGATGTGCGGCAGCTGGTCGCGGCCGACGGGCACGACGTTGCCCTTGCAGAACAGGATGTCGCAGGCCTGATGCACCGGGTAGGTGAGCAGAAGGCCGGTGAGCTCGTGGCCCGAGGCCTCCATCTCGGCCTTGACGGTGGGGTTGCGCGCCAGCTCGGCCTCGGAGACCAGCGACAGGAACGGCAGCATGAGCTGGTTGGCGGCGGGCACGGCGGAGTGCGCGTAGATCATGGTCTTGTCGGGATCGATGCCGCAGGCAAGGTAGTCCATGACCATGTTGTACACGTTGTCCTGGATGTGCTCGGTCGTGTCGCGGTCAGTGATGACCTGGTAGTCGGCGATGAGCACGTTGGTCTTGGCGCCCATGTTCTGCAGCTCAACACGGCCCTTGAGGGTACCGAAGTAGTGGCCCAGGTGCAGACGGCCGGTGGGGCGGTCGCCGGTGAGCATGGTGAACTTCTCGGGCGTTTTGGTCAGGCCCTCGCGAATGGCGTTGCTCTTTTGCAGCGCGACTTCGTAGCTGTTCTCGTTTGGCATGATTGCTCCTAACGTATGTTCATGGGTCAAGATGATAACGCGTTTATTGGAGGGGCGGTGCGTAAGTAGGCGAGGGCGGGAGAGGGACGCGCGTGGTGCGGCTTGTGCGATGGGCGCGGCGCGGCCGCGCTTGGCCAACGGTGCCTTGGCACATCCTCGGCAGCTTGCCCTAGAGCTTGTGGTGGCGCTCTTCTTTGCGCTCCTCGGCTGCCTGCTCCTCCTGCTTAAAGGCGGGGTCGTCGGGGGTGACGAGCTCGTCCTCGTGCGTGCGCTTGTTGTAATGGTGGCGTAGCACGGGTTCAAACAGGTGCAGGTGCTTGGCGAAGGCCGCCGAGCCAATGGCGAGCACGGTAAAGATGAGCACACGCATGGGCACTTCGACCTGGTTAATCGCGGCGGCGCCGGCCGAAAGCATGATGCACCAGGCATAGATGAGCAGCACGGCCTGTTTTTGGTTGTAGCCTTCTTGGATTAGGCGGTGGTGGATGTGGCCCTTGTCGGCCTGCCCAATGCTAATGTGGGCGCGCCTGCGGCGCACGATGGCGCTAAACGTGTCGATGATGGGCACGCCGGCAACGATGAGCGGGATGATAAGCGAGGTGAGCGCGGCGGTGCGGCTCACGTTGAGCAGCGAGATGGAGCCCAGTGCAAAGCCCAGAAGCAGCGACCCCGAGTCGCCCAAGAAGATGCTTGCGGGGTTGAAGTTGTAGCGCAAAAAGGCCAGGCAGGCGCCAAAGAGCGCAATGGAGAGCGCGGCGGCGTCGATGCGGCCCGAGAGAACGGCCATCGAAAACATGGTGAACGAGGCGATGCCGCAGATGCCCGTGGCCAAGCCGTCGAGGCCGTCGATGAGGTTAATGATGTTGGTGAATGCCACCAGATAGATTACGGTGATGGGGTAGGCGAGCCACCCGAGCATGATTTCGCCGGGGGCAAACGGGTTGACGATGACGCCGATCCGCAGGCCGCCGATACAGGCGATGAGCGCGGCGAGGACCTGCCCGGCCAGCTTTTGCTTGGGCTTGAGTTGGAAGACGTCATCGATAGCGCCGGTCGCAAAGATGACGGTAAAGGAGAGCGCCAGCATGGGATAGCTAATGTGAAGGCGCGGGTGCGGCACCAGGACGGGTGGCCAGCCTAGGTGCCAGGTGCCTAGGATTTGCACAATGCAGGCAACGACCAGGCCCAAAAACACCGCCGTTCCGCCCAAACGCGGGATGGGCTTTGTGTTGATGCGGCGCTTAGAAGGATAGTCGACGGCATCGAGCTTAATTGCCAAGCGCTTGACCAGGGGCACCGCGAGGAAGGTCGTGATAAAGGCCGCCGCTGCCACGCATAGGTACGGTATGTAGCTCGGGGATGAAGCCATGAATCTAAAAACCGCCAAGCGTCGAAGGAAAAGGTCAGAAGAACGCCATGCGCAAAGGGCATAGCCGAACCATAATACTCGACCAAGGGGGGTGCATGTAATTGCACGCAGCGATAATCACGCGCTTACCAGATATTGGGATGTTGTCGATGGCTTGTCGGGATGCCGACGGGGATCCATATGGACCGTGATGGTGATTTTCGGCAAAAGAAAACCACCCCCCCACGTTACGAAAATGAACCCACCTAAAACAGGTGGGTGCCCTCATCGACTGTTCCAGCGTCCTTAACAACGAAGGATACCTGTACTAGGTACGACTGTGTGGGCTCCCTAAATAAACGCGACGGTTCACCCAGTTGCTCCGCGGGGGGGCGGAATACCTACATCATAAAGCGGCACTTTATCGATTCCAGTCTTGACATTACAAAAATCGTGTCGGACGATTACGGCGCCTTGGGGCTCGAGCCGTCTACGCGGCCTGGCCCTTTACGTTTGAGCTGCTGAATCGTTGTTTTGGAGCATGTTTTTATGCCGACGTCGTTGACCGAACTTTTTTCGCCCGCCTGCCATTTGTGTCCCCGCCGTTGCGGTGCGGCGCGCGATGAGGGCGTGCGCGGCGTATGCGGTGCTAACGACACGCTCAGGGTGGCCCGCGCGGCGCTTCATATGTGGGAGGAGCCGCCTATCTCGGGCGAGGCCGGTTCGGGCACGATCTTCTTTAGCGGCTGCTCGCTTAAATGTATCTACTGCCAGAACCACGAGATCTCGACCGGCAATTTTGGCCTTGAGATTTCGCCTGAGCGTCTGGTCGAGATTATGCTGGAACTGCAGGACCAGGGAGCCAACAACATCAACCTGGTGACTGCGACGCATTATGCTCACCTGCTGCCGGCCGCGATTGCCGCAGCGAGGGAGCGCGGGCTGGACATCCCGATCGTTTACAACACGAGCGGCTATGAGCGGGCGAGTGCCGTAGCTGCCCTGGGTGACCTGGTCGATGTGTGGCTCACCGACTTTAAATATGCCGATGCCGGGCTTGCGCAGTCGCTTTCTCATATTAAGGATTACCCGCGCGTGGCCGTGTCGGGCCTGGCACAGATGGCGTGCGAGATCGAGCGCCGCGGGGGAGAGCTGGTGGACGAGGACGGGCTCATGAAGCGCGGTATCATCGTGCGCCACCTGGTGCTGCCGGGGCATGCGGACGATTCGTGCCGCGTGCTGGACCTGGTGTGGCAGACGGTGGGCGACGTGCCGATTTCGGTTATGAACCAGTACACGCCCAATGCACTCATGCGCGAGCAGGGCGGCGAGTTGGCCCGTGCCGTAACGCGCGAGGAGTACGAGCAGGTGCTCGACCATGCCGACGACCTGGGCTTTACGACGATGTTTTGGCAAGAGGGCGGCGCGGTAGACGAGAGCTTTACCCCGGCGTTTGACACCACCGGTGTTCTTACCAGCGCAAAGTAGCTCTGCTGAGTAGTCTTTTTGGGACGGGGCTTTTTTAGCCCCAGCAGAGAGCGCACACGTTTTGGCCGATTAACGGCAGGGGCAGCTAAAAAGCCCCGTCCCAAAAAGACTACTCTCGGCAGGGGTCGAGCCGGCATCTGAAAGTAGCTAAAATAGCCCCGCCCCAAAAAGACTGGTTATTGGGCGTTGACAGTTGGCGAGCCGTAGGTAAAATATCGACTTGTCCTGGGGACGTAGCTCAGTTGGGAGAGCGCTGCCGTCGCATGGCAGAGGCCGAGGGTTCGACTCCCTTCGTCTCCACCCTTGGATTTGATAAGCCGCTGACATTGTGTCGGCGGCTTTTTTTAAAAGAAAGGGCTGTACCATGGCCGAGCTTGAGTCCCAACCATTGTCCGACGAGGAGCGCGCTGAGTTGGAAGAGCTCCGCGCTGAGAAGGCACGCCGCGAGGCTCGGGAAGAGGCCCGTCGCGAGCGTGAGGAGCTGGCTGCCCTGCGTGCCGAGCGTGCGAAGGCCGAGGAGGTCGCCGCGAACGCCGCACCCGCACCGGCGCCCGCGCCCAAGCCCGCTGCCGCGAAGCCTGCACCTGCCGCGCCCAAACCTCAGCCTAAAAAGGCCGCTCGTTCCAAGTCCGTCGAGCCCAAGCCGAGCCGTGACGAGATGACCTTTGCCCAGCGCATGGTTACCTCCAAGGAGCCTACGGGCGAGAACGAGATCCCTGGCATGGCGCCGGCTCAAAAAATCATCATTGTCCTTGCCCTCATCGCGTTTGTCATCTTTATGGGCTACACGATCCTGACCAGCATGGGCCTGCTCTAACCGATTTACATCGGGCGTCATGTCCGAACACTCTGCCCTTGTCCAACCCTCAACCTCTGCACAACGCATCCGAAAGGTCGCCCCATGGCTTTGACCGATATCTCTCATCCCACCGACATCGCAATGCTTACCGATCTGTACGAGCTCACTATGGCCCAGGGCCTGTGGGAGAGCGGCAAGGCCAATGAGCAGGGTTGTTTTACCGCGTTTTACCGCGACCATCCCTTTGGTAGCGCCTATGCCGTCATGTGCGGTACCGCCGAGCTGCCCGAGCTGGTCGAGAACCTGCGCTTTACGCCCGAGGACATCGACTACCTCGCCTCGCTCCAGGCCCCGGCCGGCGGCGCGATGTTCAAGCCTGAATTCCTCGACTACCTGCGCGATTTTCGTGCGCATGTAAACATCGACGCCGTCCCCGAGGGCGAGCTCGTCTTTCCGCGTGAGCCCATGGTGCGCGTTACCGGCCCCGCGCTGGAGTGCCAGCTGCTCGAGACGGCGCTGCTCAACATCGTCGGCTTCCAGACGCTTGTCGCCACCAAGACGGCGCGCGTGGTGCTGGCGGCGGACGGCCGTCCCGTGGCCGAGTTTGGCCTGCGCCGCGCCCAGGGTCCCGATGGCGGCCTGGCCGTCGCGCGCGCGAGCTACGTTGCCGGCTGTTCCTCTACGTCCAATGTGCTCGCCGGCCGCCGCTACGGTATTCCCGTCTTTGGCACGCATGCGCACAGCTGGGTGATGAGCTTCGATTCCGAGCTCGAGGCCTTCCGTGCCTTTGCCAAGTCGAGCCCCAAGAACTGTACGCTGCTCATCGACACCTACGATGTGCGCGAGGGCTGCGAGCATGCCATTACGGTTGCCAAGGAGATGGAGGCGGTGGGCGAGCGCCTGTCGGCTATTCGCATCGACTCGGGCGACCTCGCCAAGCTCTCCAAATATGTGCGTGGCCGTTTTGATGCCGAGGGCCTGCCCTATGTAGGGATCTCGGTTTCCAACGATCTGGACGAGTACACGATTCAGTCGCTGCTCGATCAGGGTGCGCCCATCGATAGCTTTGGTGTGGGTACCAAGCTCGCGACCTGCTACGACCAGCCGGCGCTTGGCGGTGTGTATAAGCTTTCCGCCCGCCGTGCGAGCGAGACGGATCCGTGGACGCCGGTGGTTAAGCTCTCCGAGCAGCCCTACAAGCGCACGATCCCGGGTGTGCAGCGCGTGCGCCGTTATTACGACGGCTTTGGCGGCCCGATCTGCGACATGATCTATGACGAGGATCATCTGTCTGGGGAGGGCGCCGCGCGCGGTAATACCCTCGTGGCCGTGAACGATGCTGCGCTGGTGACCGATGTGTCCGAGCTCGAGTATCGCGAGCTGCTGGCGCCGATCGTGCGCGATGGCAGCGCCGTTGCCCCGCGCGAGAGCATTGAGGACGCACGCGAGCGTTGCACCTGGGCACTGGACCATCTGGATCCGGTCTACAAGCGCTTCCTGTACCCGCAGACTTATGTGGTGGGCATGGAGCAGGGCTTGGCACAGGTGCGCGACGAGCTTGTGCGCAAGAACATGGCCGCGGCTTCTGCCTTTCCCTGGGCTCACTAATTCCTTGGGCGGTAGGGGCGAGTCACGCTTCCTTGGCCGCCAGCTCGGCCGTTCGCTGAACAGTTGATTGGTTTGACGTATGACGACTTCTTATAAAACGATGGTGGTAAAGATCGGTTCGTCCACGGTGGTGGGCGCCGACGGCAAGGTCAACCGCGCCTTTATCGGCGGGCTTGCCGACCAGGCCGCAGCGCTGCGCGAGCTTGGCTGGCGCCTGATCGTGGTGAGCTCGGGCGCCATTGCCTGCGGCTATCCCGTGCTGGGCTTCGACCGTAAGCCGGTCGGCGACCTGCCGAGCCTGCAGGCCTGCGCCTCGGCCGGTCAGTGCATCATCTCGTCGGCCTACGACGAGGAGTTCCATGCGCGCGACCTGCTCACCTCGCTCGTGTTGCTCACGCGTCACGACACGGCGCGCCGCACGTCCTACCTGCACGCGCGCGACGCCCTGCTTCGCCTGGTGGAGCTCGGCGTGGTGCCGGTCGTCAACGAGAACGATACCGTCACCGTCGATGAGATCAAGTTTGGCGACAACGACACGCTGGCGGCGCTTGTGAGCTGCCTGGTTTCTGCCGATCTGTGCGTGACGCTCTCGGACATCGATGGCCTCTACACCGCCAATCCGCATGAGGATCCGACGGCCGAGTTTATCCCGGTCGTGCATAAGATCGATGCCAAGATTATCGCCTCGGCGGGCGATTCTTCCACATCGGTGGGTACGGGCGGCATGATCACCAAGATTCGCGCGAGCCGCATTCTCATGACGGCGGGCATTCAAAGCGTGATTTGCTCGGGCGAGGAGCCCGATGCGCTCGTGCGTCTGGCCCGCGGCGAGAGCGTGGGTACGCTGTTCGATCCGCCGGCGGAGCGCCTGGACATTGCGCCGCGCAAGTTGTGGATTGCACTGGGCGACAAGGCGCACGGCTCGGTGACGGTCGATGACGGCGCCGCGAAGGCGCTGGTCAGCCGCGGATCGTCGCTGCTCGCGGTGGGTATTCGCGAGGTCGATGGCCAGTTTGCCGAGGGCGATGTGCTCGACGTGTGCGACCCGAGCGGCATGGTTGTCGCCCGTGGTATCGCCGAGGCCGATTCGGACGTGCTGGAGCTTGCCGCCGGCCGCCGCCAGGACCAGATTGCCAGCAACCGCCTGCTCGCAGACCTGGCCGAGAAGCCCGCGATCCATAGGGACAACTTGATAGTGTTTGCATAAAGAGAGGCAGCGCTGCGGCTCGTTTTGCCAGCAGTGCTGCCTCTCCTTTTCCGGCACTTGGGGACGTTCCTTATGTGCCGGCACTTTGGGACACTCCTTTGCTAGAAGATCTGGCGCAGGTCTCCGCGGTTGAGGGCTTCGTCGAAGAGGTGCTTGAACACCACGCTGCCGTGCAAGCCGTCGTGCTCGAACTCGTTGGTCACCCAGGCATGCGAGTTGCCCACGCGGCTGAGCGTATCGAGCTGCATGCCCGAGTCCACGTACATGTCATCGAAGTACACCGCGGCCTGCAGGGGCACCTCGTTGCACGCCAGGCGCTGCGGGTCATAGATCTTGTCCCAGCTGGTGTCTTCCATAAGCAGATCCATCGCCGGCTTGAAGGGCTTAAGTTCGGGCATCTGCTCAAACATCCACGGGAACATGGCCTCGCCGGTAAACATGAGCGGTCGCGTGAGCGTGTCGAACTCGGCACGATGGGCCTTCTCTTCTGCCGCGGCCCAGCGAATGGGCATGGTGTCGCCGTCGGCGTAGATGAACTCCTGAAGCGTCCAGTACAGCGGATTCGTGCGCGTGTTGGTGCGCTCGAAGGCGCGCATCAAAAAGCTGTCAGATACCGAGGCGCCGCAGGCCAGCGTGCCGTCGCCGTCAACAAAAGCATGATCGATAATCCAATGCATGCGCTCAAAGCTCGGCTTCATGCCAAAGTCGCTGCCCATGAGCTGCAGGCGTTCGACCGTCATCGGCGAGCCGTCGGGTAGCACGGGCTTTTGCTCCTCGAGGGCATCTGCCAGGGCCGCCACGCGCTCGACGTCGGCGGGGTAGCGGTTGTAATACTGCTGCGTCTTGGCAGCCATGCGCGGGAAGGTGTGCGCGTAGACCTCGCTTGCGCTCGCCGGTACGTGGGGGATGCCGCCGCAGGTAAAGCTTGCCGCCACGCCCTCGGGGAAGAGCGACAGGTAGCTCAGCGTCAAAAAGCCGCCGTAGCTCTGCCCGAGCGTGACCCAGGGCCTGCCGCCAAAGCCCACCAGGCGCAGGTACTCAAAATCGCGCACGATGGAGCTGGCGAGGTGGCGCTTGAGGAAGTCCGCCTGCGAGCGGGCAGCATCGGAGCCGGCCGCCTCGGCGCGCTCGCCCAGTGCGGCAATCGTGCGCCCGTCTACACAGCTGCTGCGCCCGGTACCGCGCTGGTCGGGCAGCACGACGCGGAAATGCTTGACGGCCTCTTCGATCCAGCCATCGCTTGTGGGCGACAGCGGACGCGGGCTCTCGCCACCGGGGCCGCCCTGCAAAAAGAGAAGGAGCGGCAGGTCGTCGTTGATGCGGTCGGGTGCGCAAACCACGCGGTAGAAGAGCTTGATGCTCTCGGGCGCACCGGCGATGGGTGTCGGTATAGCGCCGCGGCGCATGGTGCTGCCGACGGCCAGGAGCATCGGCTCCAGGCCGCGCCAGTCGAGGGGGACGTCGATGCTGTGGTCCTCGACATACAGGCCGGGGACGTGGTACGAAGTGATGAGGGCCATGTGAGTCTTCCGTTCGTTGCGGTGTTTCGGGTTGACCAATTCTACCGCCGCGGGCGAGGCCATGCGCAAATCGGCTACCATGGTTGCAAACTTCTAGGAGAAAGGGCCGCCCATGTCGGTCGATATAGCCACGTATGTCCACGATCTTGCCGTTGCCGCCAAGGCAGCGTCGGCCTCGCTTGCCACGGCGAGCGATGAACAGCGCCAGGAGGCCGTGCGCGCCATGGCCGCGGCGCTGCGCGACGGCGTCGACTCCATCGTCGCCGCCAACGAGCTCGATATGTCCGCTGCGCGCGATGCGGGTACCTCGGCCGGACTGCTCGATCGTCTGCTGCTGACGCCCGAGCGCGTCGAGGGCATGGCCGCCGGCCTGGAAAAGCTCGCCGAGCTGCCCGATCCCGTGGGCCGCGTGCTCGACCACCGCGTGCTTGCAAGCGGCGTGGACCTGACCCGTGTGAGTGTGCCGCTGGGCCTGGTCGCCATGGTTTACGAGGCGCGTCCCAACGTGACGGCCGACGCCGCGGGCATCTGCATCCGTACCGGCAACGCCTGCATTCTGCGCGGCGGCTCGCTGGCCTATCACTCGTGTGCCATGATTTCTGAGCTGCTGGCCGATGCGCTCGAGGCCAAGGGCTTCCCGCGCGAGGCCGTGTCGATGATCGAGTCCACCGACCGCGAGGCCACTGGCGAGCTCATGAAGCTCCGCGGTGTTGTCGACGTACTCATTCCGCGCGGCGGTGCAGGCCTGATCCAGCGCTGCGTGCGCGAGTCGCTCGTTCCGGTGATCGAGACGGGCACGGGTAACTGCCACATCTACGTGCATGAATCCGCCGACTTCGATAAAGCGCTCAATATTATCGTCAACGCTAAGACGCAGCGCGTGGGCGTGTGCAATGCCGCCGAGTCGCTGCTGGTCGACCGTGCCGTGGCCGATGCGTTTTTGCCTGCGGTCGTGGCCGTGCTGCATGACCACGGCGTGCTCATTCACGGCGACGAGGCCACGTGCGCCGCATGCGCCGACACCGGGCTTGCCGAGGGCGATGACTACGTTGCCGCGACTGAGGAGGACTGGGGTCGCGAGTATCTGGCGCTCGAGATGAGCGTGAAGGTCGTGGCGAACGAGGACGAGGCCATCGCGCACATCAACCGCTACGGCACGATGCACTCCGAGGCCATCGTTGCAGAGGACACGGATGCTTGCGAGCGCTTCCTGGACGAGGTCGATGCCTCGGCCGTGTATGCCAACGCCAGCACGCGCTTTACCGACGGCGGCGAGTTTGGCCTGGGCGCCGAGATTGGCATCTCGACCCAAAAGCTCCACGCCCGCGGCCCCTTTGCCGCCGAGGCCCTCACCACCTACAAATACAAGCTCCGCGGCACCGGCCAGGTCCGCCCCTAAACCTGTTGCAAACGAAAAACCACCACAAAGGCGCCTGTCTCCTTTGTGGTGGTTTTAGGTGGCGTGGGCGGTTAGGCCTGGAAGGTATCGCGATCGGGCGCGAAGGATTGCATGGCCGCGATGGTACGGTCGAAGAGCTCGGGAAGCTCCCAGCCCAGCATCTCGGCGCCCTGCGAAATCACGTCGCGTGAGCAGCCGGCGGCAAAGCGCTTATCCTTGAACTTTTTCTTGAGCGACTTGGTCGTAAAGTCCATGACGCTTTTGCTCGGACGCATGATCACGGCAGCACCGATTAGACCGGTGAGTTCGTCGCAGGCAAACAGGATCTTCTCCATCTGCAGCTCGGGCTTGGGTAGCGAAGAGTTGAAGTCGGACGTATGCGTCTGAATTGCGCGGATGAGCTCGGGCGATGCGCCCTCGTCCTCGAGGATCTCGGCCGCATAGATGGTGTGGTTCATGGGGTCATCCTCATGCTCCTCCCAATCCAGGTCGTGCAGCAGGCCGACGATGCCCCAAAACTCCTCGTTCTCGGGGTCGAACTCGCGCGCAAAGTAGCGCATGGTGCCCTCGACCGTCTCGCCATGGGTGATGTGGAACGGGTCCTTGTTGTGCTCGTTGAGCAGTTCGAACGCGCGGTCGCGGGTGATTCCGGCGGTAAGCGGCTCTGCCATAAGAGACTCCTTGTGCTCGTGGGTATCGCTAAGAATGAATACTACTGGAACAAGAAAACCACCACAAAGGTGCCTGTCCCCTTTGTGGTGGTTTTTGGCGCGGATGGGTTAGTTGAGGGCGGCTTGGGCTAGGCGAGCTTCGGCGTCCTCCTCGGTGACGCCCAAGGCCACGGCGAACTCCTCGATGGAACGACGCTTGGCCTCCTTGAGTACGCGCATGTAGTAGGAGCTGGGCTTTTTATCAGCTTCCTCGGCCTGGCGAATGCGGTGCATCATGGTTTTTGCCACACGGACTGTCTCGGGTGCACCTAGCTTAAGCTGCTGCTTAAAGTGCGTTTCCTCAAGCGAGCTGTTGCGCTCGGTAAAGGTGTCGCATTCCAGCTCGTCGTAGTGGCTCAGCAGGTGCTCGGCATCCTGTTGAGAGATGGCGGCATGTAGACGGTCGGCCTGCGCCACGGGGTACATGAGAATCGTCTGCGCATGCCCCTGCTTGGTCTCGAGCAGCAGCATGGGCTGCGGCGTGTCGTCCCTAAAACCGACGACGGTGCAGACTCCCTGACCCGGATGAATGACGTGTTGACCGATTGAGAACATGCTACCTCCAACTTATACGAATTTGCGTATGTCTAGAATACCACGCTGACGTGCGGAAACCCTTACTTTATGCAGGAAAAGCACACAATTCTGATAGGTAAGAGTATTCGATAACAGACGCAGCTCATTCACACCTTTATGCATTTTCAACGCCTGCATAATCTGCAGGCAGACCGGCATCTTTGAGTGACTCCATGCAAGCTGTAGTCATTTTTGTGCATATGCAATATCTATTAGCTTTACCCTGCGACAGTGCCCGTCGCTTGTGATAGAGTGCTACAAACTCTGGCTTTTGCCCTACGAGTGACCAAGAGCTCGGGGGCTTTAACACAAGGAGGATCTATGCCCGAGAAGATTGAAGAGCTGGTACGCGCTGCGCTTGCTGCGGCCCAGGAGGCCGGCGACCTTTCCGCATTTGAACTTGACGATTGCGCTATCGAGCGACCGGCTGACACTTCTCATGGCGAGTGGACCTCTACCATGGCCCTGAAGTCCGCCAAGCTGGCCCACTGCGCCCCGCGCAAGATCGCCGAGGTCATCGTTGCCCATATGCCCGAGGACCCCGCGATCGAGAAGGTCGAGATCGCAGGCCCCGGCTTCATCAACTTCTACCTCTCCGTTGCCGTCAAGAATGCCATCTTTGGCAAGGCTCGCGAGAAGGGCATGGACTTCGCTAAGTCTAACGTCGGTGGTGGCCTGAAGACCCAGGTCGAGTTCGTTTCCGCCAACCCCGTCGGCCCCATGCACATCGGCCACGGCCGCTGGGCCGCGCTGGGCGATTCGCTCTGCCGCGTTATGGACCACGCCGGCTATGAGATCCAGCGTGAGTTCTACATCAATGACCACGGCTCTCAGATGAACACCTTCGGCAACTCCATCAGCACGCGCTATATGCAGCTTGCCGACATCATCGCCAAGCAGGGCGTTGATATCGACGAGGCTCACAAGCTGCTGATCGCCGATCGCGACGCCTTCGTTGCCGACGAGAACGACGAGCATCCCGAGACCCATCCGTATCAGGACAACTTTGCCGAGACCCTGGGCAAGGACTCCTACGGCGGCGACTACATCATCGATGAGGCTGCCGAGTTCTGGCGCACCGACGGTGACAAGTGGGTCGACGCCGATCCGCAGGAGCGCATGGAGAGCTTCCGTGAGCGCGGCTACGTGAAGATGGTCGACAACATGCGCGACCTCTGCCACGCCGTCAACTGCGACTTTGACCGTTGGTACTCCGAGCGCTCGCTGTATGTGAAGGACACCGAGGGCGAGACCGCCGGCACCTCCGCCGTCGACCGCGCTTTTGAGAAGCTCGACAAGATGGGCTACCTCTACACCAAGGACGGCGCCCTGTGGTTCCGCTCCACCGATCTGGGCGACGACAAGGACCGCGTCCTGATCAAGTCCGACGGCGAGTACACCTACTTCGCCTCCGACGTCGCCTATCACTGGGATAAGTTCCAGCGCGTCGATCACGTCATCGACATCTGGGGCGCCGACCACCACGGTTACATCGAGCGCGTCCGCTGCGTCTGCGACGCTCTGGGTTACCCCGGCAAGTTTGAGGTTCTGCTGGGTCAGCTCGTCAACCTGCTGCGTAACGGCAAGCCCGTCCGTATGTCCAAGCGCAAGGGCACCATGGTGACCCTGCAGGAGCTCGTCGACGAGGTCGGCTCCGATGCCGCTCGCTACACGCTCATCTCCAAGAGCTCCAACCAGATGGTCGACTTCGACATCGAGGCCGTTAAGAAGCGCGACAACTCCAACCCGGTCTATTACGTGCAGTATGCTCACGCCCGCGTGTGCTCCATCCTGCGCCGTGCCGCCGACGTTACCGCCGAGCAGGCCGACGAGATGGGCATGAAGGCCGTTGCCGCCAAGGCCATCGGTGAGAACGTCGATTACTCGCTGCTGACCGACCCGACCGAGCTCGCCCTTTCGCGCAAGCTCAACGAGCTCACCGACCTGATCGCCAGCTGTGCTCGCGATCGCGCTCCGTTCCGTCTGACCCACTTTGCCGAGGAGCTCGCCGGCGACTTCCACAGCTTCTACGCTGCCTGCCAGGTTCTGCCGAGCGAGGGCCGTCCCGTCGACCCCGAGCTTTCGCGCGCCCGTCTGGCAGCTTGCGACGCTGTCCGCGTGACGCTCGCCCTGGTGCTTACCCTCGTTGGCGTTTCCGCGCCCGAGCAGATGTAATCTGCGGGTCATTTGACCGTGTAGGTTTGGTTTAACTGAGCCCTATAAGCCCGATCTCCTACGGAGGTCGGGCTTTTTTCGCAAACGCCGACGTATTGATGAATTTGGAGCTGCTAGAAATACGAAACTATGCCGGTTTACTACGATGAATTGAGGAATTCTAACCACGCCGGCTTTTTGCTAAAAAGTGCAAGGCATCTACCTGCGGTTTTAGTTCAACAAGTTTCGGAGTGGTCGCGGTTGAGCGATTCATCGTAGTAAACCGCCATAGTTTTGGCGGAGGCAGTCAGATTTGTGGGTGGCAAACAAAGAGTGTCCCTTTTGACTAGTCGTTTAAGAACGTCCCCAATGACTAAGTTGCAGGTGGCGGCGGTTGTGTTACACTAACGCTGCGTAGTTGACGCAATCATCTCGATACAGATCAATGATGTCCGTCGTTTTGAACGGAACTAGACTGTTTAGCCGCCCTGAAGGTTTATGCAGGGAGCATGTGATCACAGGGCTTGAAAAGAAAGTTGAGCAAACACTGTGTCTGATCAACAGCAAGAAAACGAAATAACGACGACGCAGGCCGCTCCCGCTGCACCGCTTGCGTCGGACCAGGTCGCGGCGCCCGCGCAAGCCTCGGCTCCTGAGACGCCTAAGGCTGCTTCGACGCCTATGCCTGTAGCGGCTGAGAAGGCCGTGCCTGCAACTGGTGAGGAGGCTGCTCCGGCAAAGCCCAAGCGCACGCGCCGCACGGCCAAGCCTGCCGCTGACGGCGAGGAGGTCACCAAGCCAAAGCGCCGTACCACGCGCACGACGCGCGCCAAGCTCACCGTTGCAGCTGACTCCTCGGCGCCGATTTCCGATGAGGTCGCGCAGGCACGTGCGTTGGCGCAGATTAGCGAGGCTCAGGTGGTGCGCGCCCGCCGTCGTGCTGCCGAGCGCGAGGCCGCGGCTCTGACCGAGCTTGCAGCTCCGTCTGTGCTCGAGACGCCTGCCGCCACCGAGACTCCTGTCGCCGACCAGCCGACCGAGAAGCCGGTACCGCGCACACGCCGTCGCACGGCTGCTAAGGCCGAGCAGGTTGCTGAACAGGTAACCCCCGAGCTCACTGAGGCTTCGGTCCGTTCCGCGGCAGGGGAGGGCACATCGCCTGTTGAGCCCGCTGCGCCTGTCGAGGCCAGCGAAGTTCCCGTTGTCGATCCGGCTTTGCGCCCGCACCGTCGCGGTCGCAAGCCCAAGGCCTTTGTCGAGGCCGAGAAGGCCGCAGCCGCAGCCGCCGCCGCTCGGGATGCTGCGGCGACCGCCAAGTCCTCAACTGCTGCCGATGAACCCGTCCAGGATGCTACGACTTCCGAGGCCGTTTCTGCCGATGCCGAGCCCGCCGACGTCCGTCCCGGTCGCAGGCGTCGCACTGCTGCTAAGCGCACGTCCAAGGCTAAGGCTGCCAAGAAGGGCGCGTCCGAGGATTCCACCGAGACGACCGCCGATGTATCGACTGATGCCGCCGAGCCCCAGGACGTCGAACAGCCTGCATCCGAGAAGCCCAAGCGCGGTCGCAAGAAGTCCGTTAAGGCCAAGGCCGCCGAGCAGCATGCTGATGTCGAAGCGCAGGTTGATTCTGGCGCCGAGGCCAATGACGCCGCTGCGGCCAATGTTGACACCACCGCAACCGATGGTGCCGCCCCCGCCGAGAGCGAAGACGGCGCTCGCCCCAACCGTCGCCAGCACAAGCGCAACGAGGAGCGCAACGAGCGCAAGGACGAGCGCAACAACGACCGTCGCAACCGCCAGCGCGATCGCAAGCAACGCAACAAGGAGCGTAATGCCGCTCCCACCGAGCCTACGCTTTCGCGCGAGGAGCTCGCTGCCATGAAGGTTGCCGAACTTCGCGAGAAGGCCAAGGAGTTCGAGATCGAGACGACCGGCAAGAAGAAGGCCGAGCTCGTCGAGGAAATCTACGTCACCGCTGCGAAGGCCGAGGGCTTCCGCGACATCAAGGGCATTCTGCAGATTCGCCCGGACAGCTCCGGCATCATCCACGCCCATGGCTACATGAAGTCCAACGACGACGCCTTCGTGCCCGCCTACCTCATCCGCTCCGCGCGCCTGCGCACGGGCGACGTCATCGAGGGCTCGCTGCGTCCTTCGCGCGGCGGCGACAAGCGCGCCGGCCTCGCCAAAATCACGACCGTCAACGGTCTGGACCCCGAGCAGATTCGCAACCGTCCCAAGTTCGGCGACCTCACCCCGGTCTATCCCAACGAGCCGCTGCGCATGGAGCACGGCAAGGACTCTATTACCGGTCGCGCCATCGACATCGTGTCACCGATCGGCAAGGGCCAGCGCGGCCTGATCGTGTCCCCGCCCAAGGCCGGCAAGACCACGATCCTCAAGAAGATCTGCCAGTCTATCTCGATTAACAACCCCGAGGTGCACCTCATCTGCCTGCTCGTCGACGAGCGCCCCGAAGAGGTCACCGATATGCAGCGTTCCATCAGGGGTGAGGTTGTGGCGTCGACCTTCGATATGCCTGCCGACAACCACACCCGCGTGGCAGAGCTCGTCATCGAGCGCGCCAAGCGCATCGTAGAGCTGGGTGGCGACGTCGTGGTGGTGCTCGACTCCATCACGCGCCTCGCCCGCGCCTACAACTTGGCGGCGCCTGCCTCGGGCCGCATCCTTTCGGGCGGCGTCGATTCGGCGGCACTGTATCCGCCCAAGCGCTTCCTGGGTGCAGCCCGCAATATCGAGAACGGCGGCTCGCTCACCATCCTGGCCTCTGCCCTCATCGACACCGGTTCCAAGATGGACGAGGTCATTTTCGAGGAGTTCAAGGGCACCGGCAACATGGAGCTTAAGCTCGACCGCGACCTGGCCGACCGCCGCATCTTCCCGGCTATCGACCCCGTTGCCTCCGGTACGCGTAACGAGGACCTCTTGGTCGACGAGCAGATGCGTCCGTTTGTCTTTGGTCTGCGTCGCATTCTTGCCGGCATGAACAATACCGAGCGTGCGGCGGCGTCGTTTATCAAGGGTCTGAAGGGCACCAACACCAACCAGGAGTTCCTGGTGCGTTCGGCCAAAAAACACAGCGACTACGAGCAGACGTTCTAGGTTGTCATCCACGCGCTGCGATAGTCATCAATGCGATAAAGGGTCGGGGCTTTGAGCCTCGGCCCCTTTCCATTGCGCCGCTCCGCGCTTATTTTTGACCGTAAGACCGACGAGCAGCAGGTTTCCCGTTTCAATCCGACATCGTCGCTTGCAATCGGCAGGGTGGTTTCGCATAATAGCTTTTAAGCTTCGCGACGGAAAACGCAGATGAAACGAACCATATACCGTTGCTTTGGGGCATAGCCCCGCTTCATCTTCTCTCGCGCAGCCAACTGAATGATGCGATTTGGGTGCTGGAAGATGGGGAGAGCTCATGGCTTCTTCTGATGCAACACAACGAGCAGTCCTTGCCGGACTTTCGTGCGGGATCGGCCTTGCCGCTCCCGTGGTTATGTATGCCGCGACGCTGCCGTTTTCGTCGGTGAACGAGACGGTCGTGGCGGGTGCGGTTCCCTTCGCCGTGGGCGCGGTGGCGGGCGTGGGTATCTATGCCGCCTCGCTGGGTATCTCCGAGTATCGTGCGCAGCGTGAAGAGCGTCTGTTCCAGCCCGATGCCATGGGCGGTGCCGCCAATCTCAATCAGCATCAAAGCGAGTTCAAGACCGCCTCGATTCCAGCTCAGCAGCAGGATGCGACTCCATACGCTGCGGCTTCTGCTTTTCAGGCTCAGTCGGAGCAGTCTACCTCGGCATTCCTTTCCGGCCTGACTGGTGCGTTCCAACGCCGTCATGCCGACGATGGTGTCCCTACCATCGCTCGAGCCGCAGATGCTATGGACGAGGCCGAGGCTTGGTCCATGATCGACAGCATGCTCGACGACGATTCGCCGGTTAGCTGCGACCCTGCGCGCTCGCGCGACGTCTATCAAGTCGCCATCGACGAGCTCACCAACGGCGGGCAGACCGGCTCCTTCAATCGCGATGACATCGCCGCTGCGGCACGCGCCGTGTCGGGCTCCCAGGCCGCCCCTGCGGGCAGCACGGCGGCTTTCGTGGCACTCGTTGCCAACGCGGCAGCCAATAACGCCTGCAGCGCTACCTCGGCGGACGCGAACGCTTCTGCCGACAATTCGTACGTTGATGAAGCCATGGCCGCGGACGAGGAGGCCGTTGCCGCCCGCCGCGCCGCCGAAAGCTCGCTTTGGGGCGCTCCTGCCCGGCAGCAGGCGGCCGAGGCTGCGCCGTACAACGCAAACCTCGCCAGCATGCCTATCATCTCCGGTGTCGCGGACATCGATCTCGATGACCTCGATGAGCCTGCAGCCATCACCGCATCGATTGATGCCCAAGATCGCATCGACACCGGCGACCTTCCGGACGCCTCGCTCGAGGTTGATGTCCCCATGGCCGATTACTCGGGCCACGAGGGTATGTGGGCCGCCGCCACCGCGATTCTGGATGAGATTGACGAGCCTGCTCCTGTTTCAGCCCCCGCTCCCGTCGCTGCCCCTCAGCCTGCTGCCCCCGCCTATGTCGGCCGTCACAGCGCTGTGTTCCCCGAGGATACTGCCCGTATCTCGCGTGAGAGCATCGAGCGGGCCGAGGCTATTGCCGCCGGCATTATGGAAAATCGTCGTCACGAGCGCGTCAATCAGATCCTCGAGGAAGAGATCGAGCGTCTTCAGTCCTCTACCGCCAAGCGTACGGGCCGTGCTTATCTGAGCGTTATCGAGGGCGGTACCGCCAGCTTCGCGCCGCTCCGCGCGGAGGCATAACTTCTGCATGGTTAAGATCAATCGAAAATGGGCGGTCGTAACCTGCCTGATGGCGCTCTTGATCTGGGGCAATTCGCTGGTTCCCGGCTCGGGGTCGGGCTCACTGAGCCTAACGGTCATGGAAGCTATCCGCGGTTTCCTGCACGGCGTGGGACTTCCATATGAATGGGTGACCAACTTTGTTGTTCGCAAGTGCGCGCATTTTTCCGAGTATATGGTGCTCGGCATCCTGGCAACGCACGCCTTTGATTTTGAGGGCCGGCGCACCTTTGACGTGCTGCTGCCCACGGCGGTGTTCCTGCTGCTGATTCCTTCGATTGACGAGACGATTCAGCTCTTTGTGCCGGGACGCGCCGGCATGATCACCGATGTGATGATCGACTGCTGTGGAGCGGCAACGGGCGTTGTGCTCCGATATCTCTTACGGTCGCTGATGTGCGCCAAAAAGGCCGCCTAGGACGTATTGTTTGGTCCTAGGCGGCCTTTTTTATTTGAGGGCTTATATGAGGCGTGGTGGCGTCGTTTCGTAGGTCGGATTTGCCGGGCGCGCCACGCCCTGTGGGTTCATCTGCTACTGAAGCGCCTGTGCGCCCAGGGCCAGGCAGCCCATAACGCCCTGCTTGCCCTCGAGGCTGTTGTTGACGATGTAGTTATTGATGTCGTTGACCTCGGTCGTGACGATATAGCCGTTGAGCATCTCGGCACACTTTTTGCGTGCGAGCGGCACGATGGGAGTGTGGTCGGCCACGCCGCCGCCGATGATGATCTTTTGCGGCGCGTAGCACAGCGTGTAGGTCATGAGTGCCTGTGCCAGATAGCCGGCGAGCAGGTCCATGGCTTCCGGGTCATCAGCCATGTCTCCGGCGCTCTTGCCATCCCAGCGCTTTCTAACGCCGGGGCCGGCGATGAGGCCTTCGAGGCAGTTGTCATGGAAGGGGCAGGCGCTGTGCTCGCCAATGGTGTCGCGCGGGTCGCGCGTGACCAGGATGTGGCCAGCCTCGGGATGCATCATGCCGTGCACGAGCTTACCGCCCGAGAGCACGCCAGCGCCCACGCCGGTACCGATGGTCAGATACACCACGTCAGTGAGGCCCTGGGCGCAACCAAAGGTGACCTCGCCCAGGCAGGCGACGTTGACGTCGGTGTCGTAGCCGCAGGGAATATTGAGCTCGTTTTGGATGGTGCCCAGCAGGTCGAAGTAGCGCCATGCCGTTTTGGGCGTCTCCAGGATCTTGCCGTATTGGGGCGAGGCAGGGTTGACTGCGGTGGGGCCAAAGGCGCCGATGCCCAGCGCGGCGATGCCCTTGTCGGCAAGTCATGCGTTGACGGCCTCGACGGTCTCCTGCGGAGTCGTGGTCGCGATCTGCTCACGCTCCAGGACCGTGCCGTCCGCATAGCCCGTGGCGCAGACCATCTTGGTGCCGCCGGCCTCGAGCGCTCCGATAAGCTGCTGCTCTGCCATAGTATTCCTCTCTCCGGGATGAGTTGCTCCGTGACTAAAATATAGCGCTCTAAACCATTTAAGAAAGCGCTATAAAAAGAAGCCTCGCAACGCGGCGGGCGATGCGGGGCTTCTTTGGTTACTTTAGTTGCCGGGCCGTCCTTACCCGCGCGGGTTGATTTTATCACGTAGCGACTTGAGGTTCTCAAGCGCAGCGTTGAGCGTCTCGTCTCGCTTGGCAAAGTGGAAACGAATCAGATGGTTGACGGGCTCGCGGAAGAAGCTCGAGCCCGGAACGGCGCCCACGCCCACCTTGGAGGCCAAATCCTCGCAGAAGTCGAGGTCGCTGTCATAGCCAAACTCCGAGATATCCATCATCACGTAGTAGGCGCCCTGCGGCACGTTGTGCGTAAGGCCGATGCTGTCGAGTCCCTGACAGAACAGGTCGCGCTTGGCGGTGTAGAGGTCGAGGACCTCCTGGTAATAGCTGTCGTCGAAGTTGAGGGCGGTGACGACGGCTTCTTGCAGGGGAGCGGCGGCGCCTACGGTGAGGAAGTCGTGGACCTTTTTGATGCGCTCGGTGATTTCGGCGGGAGCGATGGTGTAGCCTAGGCGCCAGCCGGTGATGGAGTAGGTCTTGGACAGCGAGCTGCAGCTGATGGTTCGATCGAACATGCCGGGCAGCGTGGCCATATAGACGTGCTCGTGGGGCGCGTAGACGATGTGCTCGTATACCTCGTCGGTAATGCAGTAGGCGTCGTACTGTTTGCAGAGGTCGGCGATAAAGGTGAGCTCCTCGCGCGTAAAGACCTTGCCGCAGGGGTTGGAAGGGTTGCACAGGACGATGGCCTTGGGATCGTTGTCGCGGAAGGCCGCCTCGAGTGTCTCGCGGTCAAAGTCGAACGCAGGTGGGTTAAGCGGCACGTAGATGGGCTCGGCACCCGAGAGGATCGTGTCGGCGCCGTAGTTCTCGTAGAATGGCGAGAAGATGACGACCTTGTCGCCGGGGTTTGTGACCGTCATCATGGCGGCCATCATGGCCTCGGTGGAGCCGCAAGTGACTACGATATTCTCGTTGGGGTTCACCGGCATGCCCATAAAATGCTCCTGCTTGGCGGCAAGCGCCTCACGCATGGCTTGGGAGCCCCAGGTGATGGAGTACTGGTGATAGAGCGGCTTGGGATCGGTGGCGATGGTGCTGAGGCTATCGAGCAGCTGCGCCGGGGGATCAAAGTCGGGGAAGCCCTGCGACAGGTTGACGGCACCATACTTGTTGGAGATGCGCGTCATGCGGCGGATGACCGAATCGGTAAACGCCGCCGTGCGGTTGGAGAGTTCTTTCATGCCTATCCTTTCGAGCATTGGGTGGAGCAAGTTTACTCCTATGGAACCGGTGGGATTTGCTCGAAACGGCCTCGAAAAACTCTTTTCAAAATTCTTGAAAATTGGGGCTTGCATCGCGTGGCGTTCCTTGCAATAATAGTCGAGCGCGAAGCGCACAGGACACGGTGGGTGTAGCTCAGTTGGCTAGAGCGACGGGTTGTGGTCCCGTAGGTCGAGGGTTCGAGTCCCTTTACCCACCCCAGTTCTTGCTTCGTGTTGATATCGGGTCGTTAGCTCAGTTGGTAGAGCAGGGGACTCTTAATCCCAAGGTCCAGGGTTCGACCCCCTGACGGCCCACCACACGATATCTCCTCTAAAGTCCGCCAACACGGACTTTAGCTTTGGGTCGTTAGCTCAGTTGGTAGAGCAGGGGACTCTTAATCCCAAGGTCCAGGGTTCGACCCCCTGACGGCCCACCACACGATATCTCCTCTAAAGTCCGCCAACACGGACTTTAGCTTTGGGTCGTTAGCTCAGTTGGTAGAGCAGGGGACTCTTAATCCCAAGGTCCAGGGTTCGACCCCCTGACGGCCCACCAAAGTATGTTAAAGCGACTGGCTTCGGCTGGTCGCTTTTTTTGACCTTGCATGGGGTCGAACCCGAAAGGGCACAGCCACTTTCACAGATCGAGTCTACCCTGGGGATCAGTAAAACCGGCGCGTCTGCACGGCGAAGTACGCCTGTGCGAGCGCGATTTCTTGCTTGTTTGAATCTCCGTTCTGGGCGATTAAATAGCATGCATAGCGCGTAAGTTTGTAGTCTTTAACCGCGCGAGCGGCGACACCGGCAGTTACCATTTTCGTGGTGTCACGAAAATGGGAATCAACTGGAGTTTTGTTTGTTTCGCACGAGACTTTTGCCCTCTTAACAACTTCGGCAAAGTTCTCCCATCGAGTGTACCCCATGGGTTCCATTAAATCGCGTGCGAGCCAATACTCAACGCCGTCTGCCACATTGGCGTAGCTATCAAGTTTGACACGCCACTTCTCGATATCTCTACTGTCCATATCTCCTCCTCGCTGGCCTATTGTCTATGCGGGCTTTGCCCGCTCTGTATTCAGAATTAGGATACGCTGCCGTGCGGACACGAATGGGCCCCGTGCCACTTCGAGTTCACGGGGCCCATAGATATCGATTAGTTGTGTTTTGCTTTAGATAGGTGTCCAGTTTAATTCGCTCGATAGTGCGATCCGAGACTTTCGGTTCGCTTGCGCATGGCTTTGACCATTTCCTGTGCTAGTTGAATCTGCGATTGCAGGCGGGCGAGGGCTGCGATTTCGCTGTCATTGGCGTGTGGCTTGCTCAGCGCCGTTGCGTCGTCTTGCAGGCTTTCAAGCTGTTGCAGGGCCTTGGATAGACCCGCTTCGGTCCTGTTGATCATGCAGTAGGTACTCATTGTGCGTTTGAGGCAGCGGGTCAGGCGCTCGGCGTCTGCTGTAGCTATGCCATGCTGGGGGAGGGCGATATCCATCGGTGCGGCCGCCTCAGGAGCGTCCAGCGCTGCTTGGGCTGCCGATGCGCCCGCAATGCGCCCGAACACGATGCCATTGGCACTCGACAAGCCGCCGATGCGGTCGGCGCCGTGCATGCCGCCTGTTGCCTCACCGCAGGCGTAGAGGCCCTCAACGCCTGCGTACGCGGTCTTGTCGATTTTGATACCGCCGTTGGCGGCGTGGGCATACATCGCCACGCGCATCTCGTCGGTCGGCGCGATGCCGTGCTCGTCTTGCAGCCAGGTGGCAAAGGTCTGCACAAACTCGGGGATGTCCTCGCGGGGGAAGTCGTAGTGGAGCGCCAGGCCCTCTGCACCTGCCTGATCTATGACGAGGTCGATGGCGCGGGAGGCCAAGCGCGAGGTGAAAGGACCATATCCAGAGCGCTGCTCAAGCAGATCGTTTAGCTTGCCGTCGGCAATATCGACCGGCTGGTCTACATGTACGTAGCGCCAGGTTTTCTCGTTGAAGACCAGGTTGCGCTTGGGCTCGATGAAGCCGGGCATCATCTGCATGAATTCTATATTAGTAAGCGATGCGCCGTGCGCCAGTGCGATGGCCTGCGAGGAGCTGAGCACATCAGCCGACGTAAGGCTGCGCTCGAACAGGCCGCCTGTGCCACCGGCTGCGATGATCGTGGCCTTGGCAGCAAAGGGCACGATTCGATTTTCGGTAAGGTCGTAGAGCACGGTTCCGGTGATTCTGCCGTTCGTGTTCTCAACAAGATCGATAAGCTCATGGCGGGGGAGCAGGCGAATGCCGAGCGACTCGATCTGGGCCATACATGCGTCCTCAAGGGGCTTGCGGGTGAGGCCGCGCCACATGCGCGTCTTGTGGTCAAAGCAGGGAATAAACTGCTTTTGCTGAGCGCTCTCAGCGCTTTGCGGACGCTGGAGCTCAACGCCCAGGTCTTGCTCGAGCCATTCAATTGCCTGGGGAATGCCGTGCACAAACGTCTGGACAAGCTCGGGGTCGGCGACGCCGCCACCAACGGTCTGAATGGTGTCGATGAAGTCTTGTTCGTCGTCTTCGTTAACGGGTCCGATAAGCCCCAGGCCCCAGGTTCCGGGGAAGAAGCTCGATCCACTCATGGTCTTGCCGGCGCTTGCCACAGTGACGGCTGCACCCGTGCGTGCCGCTTCGATGGCGGCGCAAAGGCCCGCAATGCCAGATCCAATTACCAGTACATCAGTCGATTCCATCGGATTCCTTTCTCGTCCGGCGCATTGTCGCACGGGTGATCGGCAAAGGTATCGCAAAGACTCGGCAAATCGGTAAAGGGCAAATATGACAGGTGGGCGTCATGGACACTCTGACGTTCCATCTCGTCTCATCTCGTATTTCGCCCCAACTGATATATCGGCATTAGCTACCCTGCGACAGCGTAAACAAAAAGAGCCGCTACCTCGAAAGGTAGCGGCTCCAAAGCTCAACTGTATGAGCATCGCGCGGGCGCGATTAGGCCTTGAGGGCCTCCTCGACGGCGACAGCGCAGGCGACGGTGGCACCGACCATGGGGTTGTTGCCCATGCCGATGAGACCCATCATGTCGACGTGTGCAGGCACGGAGGAAGAACCGGCGAACTGGGCGTCGGAGTGCATGCGGCCCATGGTGTCGGTCATGCCGTAAGAGGCAGGGCCGGCGCCCATGTTGTCCGGGTGCAGGGTACGGCCAGTGCCGCCACCAGAAGCGACGGAGAAGTACTTCTTGCCAGCCTCGATGCGCTCCTTCTTGTAGGTGCCAGCGACGGGGTGCTGGAAGCGCGTGGGGTTGGTGGAGTTACCGGTGATCGAGATGTCGACGTTCTCGTGCCACATGATGGCAACGCCCTCGCGGACGTCGTCGGAGCCGTAGCAGTTAACGGCAGCGCGGGGACCATCGGAGTAGGGGATGGTCTCGACGACCTTGAGCTCGCCCGTGTAGTAGTCGAACTGGGTCTTCACATAGGTGAAGCCGTTGATGCGGGCGATGATCTGAGCAGCGTCCTTGCCCAGACCGTTCAGGATAACGCGCAGCGGCTTCTTACGAGCCTTGTTGGCGTTCAGAGCCAGACCGATAGCGCCCTCAGCGGCAGCGAAGGACTCGTGGCCGGCCAGGAAGGCGAAGCACTCGGTGTCGTCGGAGAGTAGCATAGCGCCCAAGTTGCCGTGGCCCAGACCGACCTTGCGGTCCTCGGCGACGGAGCCGGGAACGGTGAAGGCCTGGATGCCCTCGCCGATGATGGCGGCAGCCTCAGAAGCGGACTTGGCGCCACGCTTGACAGCGAGAGCGCAACCGAGGGTGTAGGCCCACTCGGCGTTCTGGAAGGCGATGGACTGGGTGTTGTTGACGATCTCACGCGGGTTGAAGCCCTTGTCGGTGCAGATCTGCAGAGCTTCCTCGAGGGAGGCGATGCCGTTGTCGGCGAGGCACTTGTTGATCTTGTCAGCGCGGCGCTCGTAACCTTCGAACGTAACAGTCATAGTTATTTCCCTCCCTTTCTACTCGTGAACCGGGAACACGCTGGCGACGGAGTGAGTCTCCTCGTCGGTGCGCGGGTCGATGTACTTGGCAGCGTTCTCCCACTGACCATAGTGGCCCATAGCGCCAGCGATGGCCTCCTCGGGGGTCTTGCCGGCCTTGACGGCGTCGGTGAACTTGCCGAGGTTCAGGAACTCGAAAGCGATGATCTCGTTCTTGTCGTTGAGAGCCATGCGGGTGACGTAGCCCTGAGCGAGCTCGAGGTAACGAGCGCCCTTGGCCTTGGTGCCGAACATGGTGCCGACCTGAGAGCGAAGGCCCTTGCCGAGGTCGTCGAGGGAGGCGCCCACGGGCAGGCCGCCCTCGGAGAACGCGGTCTGGCTGCGGCCGTAAACGATCTGCAGGAAGATCTCGCGCATAGCAACGTTGATGGCGTCGCAGACGAGGTCGGTGTTGAGGGCCTCGAGGATGGTCTTACCGGGAAGGATCTCGGAAGCCATGGCGGCAGAGTGGGTCATGCCCGAGCAGCCGATGGTCTCAACGAGGGCCTCCTCGATGATGCCGTCCTTGACGTTCAGCGTGAGCTTGCAGGCGCCCTGCTGAGGTGCGCACCAACCCACACCGTGCGTAAGACCGGAGATGTCGGAAATCTCCTTAGCCTGGACCCACTTGCCCTCCTCGGGGATGGGTGCGGGGCCGTGGTATGCACCCTTGGCAACGGGGCACATGTTCTCCACTTCCTGTGAGTACTGCATGCCTCTCCTCTCTATCGTGTTGGCGTCCCGTCTGGGGGTCGTGGCTGGCGATTGCCGGGCGACCCTTCGAAAGGGACATGACATGCAGCCCCTATAATACCGCGAAATGCACGGAATATTCGGCGAACGGCTCAGTTTTCGTAGCGAGAAGTCCGGAAGTTTAAATTGAAACGGTTTAACTCTATGTTCTGTGGTCGCGAACTTCCGTAGAGGGGGTTCGTCTTGGGCAAGCTTTTGGTCAGCTCTTGTAAGCGTTGCAGGGGCTGACCTGTTGCAACGGTGCCGTTCGCCGCCTATTTACTGCCTTTGGCCGCGCGAGTCTATTGTTTTGCGTGGATGTTTTGATGGCACGCTTCAATCGTGCTGTATTGGATGGCAAGCAGATCCCGGCGAAGGGAGCGCCATGCAGCGCGTTTGGAGAACGGTTACCGGCTTTTACCATGTCTGTGCCCGCGGTACGGGCAAGCAGCTCATCTTTGAGGGCGATGAAGACCGGTGGGAGTTTTTGGAGTTGATGCGCGACTGCTGCCGGGAGGCAGGCGTCACGGTTATCGCTTGGTGTCTTATGGGCAATCACGTGCATCTGGTGCTGGCAGATTACGAGGACGCGATGAGCGCGGCGATGCACCGGCTGCTTTTGACGTACGCGCGGCGGTTCAATAAACGCACGGGGCGCACAGGTCATCTGTTCCAGAACCGTTTTGACCGGCGCTCGCTCGATACCGACTGGCAGGTGATGGAGGCTATTCGCTCCGTACACGCCGATCCACAGGAGGCGGGCGTTGGCCTAATCGAGCGTTATCCCTGGAGCAGCTTTGCGGAGCATTTGCGCGCTTACGACGGTGACGCGGCTGATGTCGCGAGGGGATTTTCTGATCCTTCTTGCGTGCTTGAGCTCTTTGGTTCTGCCGAGGGCTTTATTGCCTATTCACTTTCGACGCCCGACGGCGGCGAGCCAGCGCTGGGCGATATGAAAGAGACGGAGTGGGAACGCCACGCCTTTGCCGGCAAGATGGCTAAGGAACTCGGGGTTCCGCTTCGCGGGGTTAAAGCCGCACCGCCGGCGCAGCGCGATACCGTTATTTTTGGATTGCACGATGCCGGTTTCACGGTGCGCCAGATTGAGCGCTATACCGGGATTGGCAAAAGTACCGTCTCTCGTATTGTGCGTGCCCGCGCGCGGACGGCGATGCGGACTGGCGGAAACGTGATGTAGGGTCGCCTGTGCGCCGCAGATGGGGTCGTCCATACGCCGCAACAAGCGTTCAAAAGCTTGGTGCGGCAACTGCACTTCTTAATATGCTTAGAACAATCGCCATCTTGCATAAAATAAGGGCTCAGTCCGGGTTTGCCCGTGCCTACCCCCATCTGCGCCGTGCAAAAAATGGAGTTTTCAGCATCGCGGTACTGCCACTACCGTCGCAATTTTGCAACATACGGGCCCCGAAGCTATTTATGCCTGCCGATGCGCTCCCGAAGCTCATGTTTGCGCCCCTGAGACCACGATGCTTGTTCTAAAACGCACTATATATGCGCCTGGAGACGTTGATTAACGCTTTCGATGCGTATACACACAGCTTGGCGTGCTGAATACTCGCAAAAATGCACGCCGCTCCCTATGGGACCCGTCTGCAGCAGGCGCGAAGCGAATCGGAGCCCAGCTGGATGGGGCATGGGACGATGCTAGGCGTGCTCGTGGCCCTGCCGCAGGCCTTTGGTGCTGTGGAAAACGCCCGTGTTCGCGTCTGGCTGTGTGGTAAATGACAGACGGGGTGCCGGACGCGCGGACTTTGTGCGTTCGCGCTCATTAGAAAAAACAGAGCCGCCCGTATCGGGCGGCTCGGCAATCAAAAACCTTGGATTCGGGGCATACGCTACTGGTTTGCTTGCCCCTCGAGCATGCCGTCGAGGGTGCGCCAGGCGAGCTCGGCGCATTTGACGCGGGCGGGCATGTGCGAGATGTCCTGGAGCTGGGCGGCCTCGTCCAGATCTTCCAGGTCCTCCTCGGAGAGCTGTTCGCCGCGGATCATGGCGAGGAAGAGCCCTGCCAAGCGACGCGCTTCCTCGACCGTCTCGCCGGTGATGAGGTCGGCCATGATGTCGGCGCTGGCCTGACTGATGGCGCAGCCGTGGCCGGTAAAGGAGGCCTCCTCGATCACGCCGTTCTCGACACGCAGCTGCAAGGTGAGCTCGTCTCCGCAGCTGGGGTTGATGCCGTCGTGCTCGTGCGTGGGAGCATCCATCTCGTACTTATAGTCGGGGTGCGAGTTGTGCTCCATAAATGTGGTGGAGGTGTACAGATTACCCATTGAATGTGCTCCAAACGTGATGCAGGCCGGCGATGAACTTGTCGATGTCGGCCTTGTCGTTGTAGAAGGCCACGCTGGCGCGGCAGCAGGCAAGGTTCTCGACGCCCAGCCAGGTGAGCAGCGGCTGCGCGCAGTGGTGACCGGCGCGGATGCAGACGCCGTCCATGTCCATGATGCTCGCGACATCGTGCGGGTGGATGCCCTTGACATTAAAGCTCACGACACCGTGGTGGTTATCCCAATAGATTGAGCCGATGATCTGGACAAAGTCGAGCTGCATGAGCTCGCCCATCAGGTAGTGGACGAGTGCCTGCTCGCGTGCCTGGATGTTTTCGTAGCCCACCGTGTTGACGAGGTAGTCGAGGGCGGCGCCTGTGGCGAAGATGCCGGCGGCGTCCTGCGTGCCGGCCTCGAACTTCTCGGGGACGGGAGCCCAGACGGCGTCCTGCTCAGTAACCGAGTCGATCATCTCACCGCCGGTAAGCATGGGCGGCATGGCGTTGAGCAGGTCCATCTTGCCCCACAGCACGCCGATGCCCATGGGGCCCATGGCCTTGTGCGCACTAAAGGCAAAGAAGTCGGCGCCCAGGTCGGCCACATCGACCGGCATGTGCGGCAGCGACTGCGCGCCGTCGACGACCAGGTAGCCGCCGTACTTGTGCACGAGTTTGCCGAGGTTCTTGACCGGGTTCTCGACGCCCAGCACGTTGGAGACCTGTCCCACGGCTAGGATCTTGGTCTTGGGACCCACCTTGGCAAGAACCTCCTCGGTGGTGAGCTGGCCGGTCTTGGTGGGGTAGAGGTAGACGAGCTTGGCGCCGGTCTCGCGGCAGACCTGCTGCCACGGAATCAGGTTGGAGTGGTGCTCCATAATGGTGATGACGACCTCGTCGCCCGGTTCGAGCACTGTGGGCGCAAAGCTCTTAGCGACCAGGTTGAGCGACTCGCTCGTGTTGCGGGTGAAGACGACCTCGTTGGCCTGTGAGGCGCCGATGAGGTCAGCGATCTGCTGGCGGACCTTCGCGATGGCGTCGGTGGCCTCGACGGACAGCGAGTACAGGCCGCGCAGGGGGTTGGCGTTCATGCGCTGGTAGAAGTCGCGTTCGGCGTCGAGCACACAGGCAGGGCGCTGCGCGGTGGCGGCGCTATCGAGGAAGGCGATCTCGGGGTGCTGCTGGAACAGCGGGAACTGGCCCTTGTAGGGGTTGGTCTCGATGTCCACGGTGGGCCAGCCGCGCGAAGCCTCGTCGCTGGCGTCGAGCTCCATGGGCTCGGGGGCAGTACAGGTATCGCATTTAACGTGCTCGGTGTCGATCATGCGAGCTCCTCTTCAAAGTTGTCGATCAGGTTGTTGCCTAGGCGGACGACGGCGGCGCGGGTGCGCTCGTCGGTGGCGGAAAGCGCGGCGTCCTCCAGCTTGGCGCGGATGAACAGGTCCTCGGCGGCGTTTTGGTCAAGGCCACGGCAGGCGAGGTAGAACAGCTGCTCGTCGCGGACGTGACCGATGGTGGCGCCGTGGTTGCCGGCGACGTCGTCCTCGTCACAGAGAATGACGGGAACGGTCTTGTTGTCGACGCCCTTGTTGGCCAAAAGCACCGTCTCGCGTTCGGTGCCGGTTGCACCCTTGCAGCCGTGCACGAGGTCGATGGTGCCACGGTAGACCTTCTTGGACGTGCCGGTCAGCACGCCGTTGGCGTCGATCTCGCACTCGGTCTTGCGACCGCGGTGGCGCAGCTCGTAGTTAAAGTCGCGCACCTGCTCGCGGGCGCCCAGGTAATCGGTATCGATGGTCACCTTGGCGGTGTCGCCCAGCAGGTCGCCGGCAAGGCCGGTGGCGCTGGCGCCGGCACCCAGGACGGTGTGCTGCACGTTGACGCGCGCGCCCTCGTCCAGGAACAGGCCGGTGTCGTCGAGTGCGATCCAGCTGTCGTCGAGTGTCTGCGTGCAGGTCACGTTGACGGTGGCGTACTCGTGGGCGCACACGCGTAGCACGGAGCCCACGACACCCTCGCCGGTAACAGGAGAGTCTAGGGCAATATGCAGGTCGAGCGTTGCCTGCGGGCGAGCGACGACGTCGATGGCGGCGATGGCCGCGGCGGCATCGACACCGCTCACACGCACGGTAACCGTGGCGTGCTGGTATGCGGGCACATCGATGACGATGCGCTTGGTAGCGTGCTCGGCCAAGTAGGCGTAGGCAGCCTCGCCCATGCCGGTTTCGAAGGCTTCAGCAGGGGAGAGCTCCTCCTCGAGCTTGATGGCGCCGGCCTGGTAGACGGAGGTGGCGGGCACGTCGAGCTCGGTCTCGGGCGTGATGCGGGCGCGGTCGGCGGCATCACCGGGGGCGGAGGAGCGGCGCTCGGGGAAGCGCTCGGCCATGGCGTCCATGGCGGCGTCGAACGCGTCTGTCACGCCAATAAACTGCTCGCCCAAGCCTTCGACCTCAACGGCCTCCGCGGGAGCGGCGGCAAGCTCGTCAGAGAGCTCGAGCTTGGTCTGATTCATCTTCAGCCAGCCCCAAGTGGCAGCCGGCATCGCGTTGACCTGCTCAAGGGTGGTAGCAGCGGTGTTGGTTTCCTGTTTCATTATCCGATCGCTCCTTCCATCTCGAGCTTGATCAGGTTGTTCATCTCGACGGCGTACTCCAGCGGCAGCTCCTTGGAGACCGGGTTGGCAAAGCCGTTGACGATCATGGTGCGGGCCTCTTCCTCCGAGATGCCGCGGCTCATCAGGTAGAACACCTTGTCGTCGCCGATGCGGCCGATGGTGGCCTCGTGGCCGATGTCGACGTTCTTGGCGCGGATGTCCATGGCGGGGATGGTGTCGGAGCGGCTCTGGTCGTCGAGCATGAGCGACTGGCAGCTCACGGTTGCCTTGGAACCCTCGGCCTTGGGCGTGGCCACGATGGAGCTGCGGAAGGTCTGAATGCCGCCGCTCTTGGAGATGCCCTTGGTCTCGACGGTTGCCGAGGTCTCGGGGGCGTTGAGCACGACCTTACAGCCGGTATCGAGGTTCTGCCCGGCGCCGGCAAAGGTGATGCCGGTAAAGCTCGACCGGGCGCGGCGGCCGTTGAGCACACTCATGGGGTAGAGGTAGCCCACGTGGCTGCCGAAGGAGCCACTGATCCACTCTATGTCGCCATCCTCGTCCACGCGCGCACGCTTGGTGTTGAGGTTGTACATGTTTTTGGACCAGTTCTCGATGGTCGAGTAGCGCAGGTGCGCACGCTTGCCCACAAAGAGCTCGACGGCGCCGGCGTGGAGGTTGGCAACGTTGTACTTGGGCGCGGAGCAACCCTCGATGAAGTGCAGGTCGGCGTCGTCCTCGACGATGATGAGCGTGTGCTCAAACTGGCCGGCGCCCTTGGCGTTAAGGCGGAAGTAGCTCTGCAGCGGGAAGTCCAACTTGGTGCCCTTGGGCACGTAGACAAACGAGCCGCCCGACCATACGGCGCCGTGCAGGGCCGCAAACTTGTGGTCGGTGGGCGGGATGAGCGTCATAAACTTCTCGTGGATGAGCGGCTCCCACTGCGGGTCGTGCAGGGCCTCCTCGATGCCGGAATAGACGATACCCATCTTGGACGCGGTGTCCTGCATGTTGTGGTAGACCAGCTCGGAGTCGTACTGCGCGCCGACGCCCGCCAGGTAGCTGCGCTCGGCCTCGGGGATGCCCAGGCGCTCAAAGGTGTTCTTGATGTCGTCGGGCACCGACTCCCAGTCGTGCTTTTGGTCGGTGTTGGGCTTGACGTAGGTGACGATGTTGTCCATGTCCAGGCCCTCGATGGAGGGGCCCCACGTCGGGTCGGGAAAACGATTGAAGATCTCGAGGGACTTTAAGCGCAGATCGAGCATCCACTGTGGCTCGTCCTTCTTGGCGCTGATCTCGCGCACGATGTCGGGCGTGATGCCGGCGTCGAGGCGCTCGAATCCCTCCTCGCCGTAGGTGAAGTCGTAGAGGCTGCGGTCGATGTCCGCGACCTCGGTGCGGTTCTTGGTCATTGCGTCGCCCCTTTACGCCTGCTGCTCGGCAGCGGCGGCCTCGGCCTGGGCGCGCTGCTCGGCGGCCTCGCGCTCGAAGGTCTCAAAGCCGTTCTTGTCGATCCAGGGGATCAGCGAGGCATCGTCCTCGCGCACGATGTGGCCCTTGACCATAACGTGGACGCGGTCGACATCCAGGTGCTCCAGGATGCGCGTGTTGTGCGTGATGATGAGCATGGAGCCGTCGCAGCTCTTGCGGTAGGCGTCCATACCGTGGCTGACGGTGGACAGGGCGTCGACGTCCAGGCCGGAGTCGGTCTCGTCCAAGATGGCGAGCTTGGGCTGCAGCAGCAGAAGCTGGAGCATCTCGACCTTCTTTTTCTCGCCGCCCGAGAAGCCCACGCCCAGCTCACGGTTGAGGTAGGCGGTATCCATGTTAAGCTCGGCCGCGAGCTCCTTGACGCGACGACGGAATTCCTTGCCCTTCATCTCCAGGCCGGGGCGGCCGGCGATACTGGCGCGCAAAAAGCTCGACAGTGGCACGCCGGGGATCTCGACAGGGGCCTGGAAGCTCAGGAACAGGCCGGCGCGCGAGCGCTTGTCGGTGGTGAGCTCGGTGATGTCCTGGCCGTCAAAGACGATGCGGCCGTCGTTGACCGTGTAGACGGGGTCGCCCATGACCAGGTGGCCAAGGGTGGACTTGCCGGCGCCGTTGGGTCCCATCAACACGTGGGTCTCGCCGGCGGCGACGTTAAGGTTGACGTTGTGGAGGATGGTCTTCTCGTCCACGGAGGCGGTTAGACCTTCGATGGAAAGCAGCGGATTTGCGCTCATGCTGTCCCTCTCTGTATATGGTGTACTCATGGGTGTACGAAACCCTAGGAATCTTCTCGGAATAAAGTTACTATGGGTTCGGCGTTAGTCAAGGGAAAACCCGACTAATCCACTCGACTTTTCTAGATGTGGGACAAAATAACCTGTTGTGTTTGTCCCACTTACTTAAGATTTGGGACAAACAAACCTGGTTATGTTGTCCAAGATGCGATGGGAGGGTAGGTATGCTCATTTCTTCTAAGGGCCGCTATGCCCTCCGACTGATGATCTATATCGCAGCGCTGGGCGACGCCGAGGGCAAGATCGCTCTGCGCGAGGTCGCCGACCGCGAGCGTATCTCGCAAAAGTATCTGGAGCAGCTGGTTCGTCCGCTCATGAAGGCGGGCCTACTTAAGAGCGTGCGCGGCAAGGGCGGCGGCTACATGATGGCCAAGGACCCGGCCGAGGTGCGTGCCGGCGACATCCTGCGCGCCGTCGAAGGCAGCACGGCTCCGGTGGCGTGCGATGGCATCGACAACAGCTGCGCCCGCAGCGATCTTTGCTCGACCGTCAAATTCTGGCGCGGTCTGGACGACGTGATCGAAAAGTACGTCGACGGCGTGACGTTGGCCGACCTTGCTGCCGTCCCCGAGATCAACTTCGACATTAAGCTGTAGGGCTGCAGATGGTATCTCTCGACAAGGTGTACAAGCAAATTGAGATTTTTGCTCGGGAATGTGACGCCGAGAGGGTTGTGCTGTTTGGTTCTCGTGCCCGCGGTGACAACTTGCCTAAGAGCGATATTGATATTGCTGTAGCAGGTTGCCGGGATTTCGACCGTTTCTCATATCTGATAGAGGAGCGTCTTGATACTCTTTTAGATATAGACGTCGTCAATCTGGATGAGTCCTTATCGCAGCAATTGCTCGATGAAATTGCCAGGGATGGTGTGATTCTGTATGAAAAAATATGAGAACTTTGCCAGCGCCTTGGCGAATCTTGAGGATGCACCCAATCAGGATCTTAGCAATGATTTTGTTCAGAGTGGATTGATTAATAAGTTCAACCTTCAGTTTGAACTGAGCTGGAAGCTCCTTAAACGTCTGCTCGAGTATGAGGGCGCCACGCTTGCTGCATCGGGGTCTCCTCGTGCCATCTTGAAGGAAGCCTACCGATTCTACGACTTTATTGATGAGGCGGCATGGCTAGATATGCTCAGAGACCGCAATACGAACGTCCATATCTATGACAACAAGCTCGCTCAAGATTTGATTCAGCGTATCTTAAACGTCTATATCCCCGCTTTCTGTCGGTTGAGAGACGGGCTGATGGGACGCTACGGCGATCTTCTTCTGGTGCCCGACGACCAGTTTGTTTAATTCCTTTAGATTTCGCGGATTTCGCGGAGGGTTGTTGCCGTTTACCGAGGGGTTGTTGTGCAACAACGGGTGAGCTGCAATACTTAATTCTATCTTTGCAAACCGCACTTTAACTACACCAATGCAGGGAGGATCTTATGCAGCCCAAGCATTCTGCTATTGTCGCGGGCCTGACGCTGGCGCTTTCGTTTGGCGCCGTTACCGCACCCGCGCCCGCCGCCGCCGAGGAGCCCACGCCGGGCGTTGCCTCGGATGCCACCGATATCGACAAAGGTCTCTACACCCAGCAGTCCTTCTCGGGCGTGCTGAGGTCGGTCCAGGGCGTTTCGTTTGTCAACGTGACTCCCGAGATGAAGTACTTTACCAAGTACGAGAGCCATGGCAACTACAACCAGGGCTTTTCGTATGGCGACGGCTACAACGCGCTGGGTTATTACCAGTTCGACCGTCGTTGGTCGCTCATCCCGTTTATGAAGCAGGCCTACAACTACAACCCCGAAAAATACTGCATGCTCAAGGATGCGATTGATCGCGGCAGCGAGATTTCCAACACGAGCAATGCCATGTACGAGAACGGCCAGCTCACCGAGCTGGGCCATATCGCGCAGGATGCCTTCCAAGGTGCTTATAACACCGATCCTGTTGAGTTCTCAGCACTTCAAGATGCCTATGCGTACAACTCGTACTATGCGGTGACCGAGGCGTGGCTTAAGAGCGCTCTTGGCATTGACATCTCCGGCCGCGCCGATTGCGTCAAGGGCATGGTGTGGAGCATCACCAACATGTGCGGCACCGGTGGTTGCAGGGACTTCTTCCGTTGGGCAAACCTTTCTAACAGTATGACTGATCGCGAGTTTGTGACGGCGCTTTCCAACAGTGTGGTCAATAACGTGGCGACCAAGTATTCGAGCCAGCCCCAGTATCATGAGGGCTGGAAGAACCGCTACCGCAACGAGCTGAAGGACTGCTTGGTTTATATCGCCGAGGACGAGGCCGCTGCCGCTGCGACGCCCGTGCAGCCCGAGCCCACGCCGGCGCCCTCGCCGACGCCTGATTCGAATGACGACTCGAGCGACGATGCCAACGATGACAGGATGGATGCGCCCTCGACCGGTGCTGACGGTGATGGCTCTGCTGGTGGCACTACCAACAACGGCTCTACCTCGAACGGCTCCGTTTCGAACGGCTCTGCTGCGGGCGATTCGTCTTCAAGCTCTGCCGGCAATACGGACAGCGACGCTTCTGGTTCGACCGGCGCTGGCACCTCTAACTCATCCACCGGCTCGAGCGATTCGTCCGTTGGCACCGGCTCTAACAACGGCTCCGGCTCTGACGCAACCCCTGGTTCCGATGCTTCCAAGGATGACTCGAATAAGGCGCCGGACGTTCCCGTTGCTTCGCCGGACAAGAAGCCTTCTTTCTCCGTGCAGCTTGGTTCTACGTTGGGCTCTTCGCTGATGGCTGGCGTCAATAATGGCTCGACTCAGAACAAGGACAACTCTGATCAGGTTTCTATGGAAAAGACCGAGGCCGCAAAGGGCGACTCAAAGGACAAGGCTTCCGAGAAGGCTGAATCCGATAAGGGTCCTAGCTCTGATGAGAAGGGCGACAAGTCCGGTCAGAAGAAGGACGAGAGCAAGACCGAGGGCGAAAAGAAACAGTCCGAAGACGACGACAAGAGCGGTGCTGACAACCAGGTTCAGGAGCAAAATGACTCCAAAACGGTGACCACTACGACCACGATGACCACCACAGCCAAGTCATCTGGCGGCAATATGCCCAAGACGGGCGATCTGATTGTGATGGCGAGCCTTGCCAGTGCAAGCTTGGCCACACTGGGCGCTACGTCTATCGTAAGTGGTAAGCATAAGCTCGATCAGCAGAAGAAGGCTTCTGGGGAGGACGGCTTGGAGGAGTAATCTTCCAGATCGTTTTCTATAAGAGTTTGGGACGGGGTCCGGTGCGGCGGCATCGGCCCCCCTTTTTTTGTTGTGCAACGATTTGTTATGCCCCCTCGGGGGGCTGTTGCTACCGCTGCCCGAAACGTTTGCATGTCGATATTGTTGCGCTCTACCCGCTCGCTACAATGGGCATCGTGCTGCGTTAGAAGGAGAGTTTACGGTGTCTGAACAGGTGAATTGTGGTTTTACTCATGCGTTTGGTGCACGGTTGCTCAATCATGCGGATAGCGCAGCTCTACCGGTTGATGCACACGGCTTTTCCGATGCAATCAATCGGTGTTTACTCGTCGATAAGACTATGTTTATTGCCGATATATTGGACAGTGAAGCACCTGTTGCGCTTTGCTGTCGGCCCAAGGGTTTTGGCAAGAGCATGAATTTATCGATGCTCAAGTGCTATTTGGAACGACCTGATCGCCGGCTGCCGGATCGAAGCCTGTTCGCTGGTACCCAGATTTGGCAGGCGGGCGGCGGTCGCTATCGTGATGAGTACGCGAGTTATCCGGTCATCATGCTCGACTTTACAGCTGCCGCTTCGAGGCATGGCGCTGGTGCTGCGGCAGCAATTCGCGGGGCTGTCGTGCGCGAGTGCGCCCGATTACTGCCGCTGCTTGCCGCGCCTGATCTGTCAAGACGTGAGGTTCGTCTTATCGAGAGGGCGGCGCGTGGGGTGGCCAGCGATAAGGAGATCGATGCGGCGCTTGGCGTGCTTATTAAACTGCTCCAGGCAGCTTTCGATGAGCAGGTTGTTCTTCTGATAGACGACTACGACGCGGTATGTCCAAAGCGTTTGGACGCTAAGGACGACGGTAGCGTGGATTCCCTAGAGTCGCTCAGCCGAATGTTGTTCGACACCATTGCCGATGCCGGCGACTCGTTGCGATTGACGTGTCTGATGTGCGAACGCCCCGGTCATGCCGAGTTTGCGTTGTCCCAACGTGGGGTTTCCTATCGGTCGGCGACAGCGTTGTCGAGTTGGTGTGATCGATGGTTCGGTTTTTCGGACGACGAAGTCCAAGTGCTGTTGGATTGCATCGGTCGCAACGGCTGTCTGGATGACGCGCGTGAGTGGCTCGAGGGCTATCTGCTTGGTGGTTTTTATTGCTCGAGCCCGGAGCGCGTGGTGGACTACGCACATCGCGGTTGCGTCGCGCCCGTTCGGGCAGATCTGTATGGTTACGCCGACCGTCTGAGCGCATGCGTCGGCGACTGGAATCTCATGCGCCTGTCCGCATTGTTCGATTTACTTGAGGCGCATGGGTTTATTGAGGTGCCAGTGCATGTGCATGCCGAGGAGGCCGATGCCGCCAAGCCCGAAGATATCTGGACAGCGCTGTATCTGTCTGGATTTCTTACGACGGACATGACGGGGCATTCGGAAAACGGCGCGTGCCTTCGTTCCCTGCGTCTGCCTAACAACGAAGTGCGTCAGGCGCTCCGTCTTGTAATTCTGGAATGGTTTGAGTGCGCCGTTGAGGACGTTGGAGTTATCGACTCGTTCCATGACGGGCTGTGTCGAGGAGACGAGGACGCTGTAAAGCAAGCTTTGAGCTGTGCTATCGGCGATCTGGGCATCGATGTGGACAAATCAGATATGCCGACAGCCTATCATCTGGCGCTGCAGGGGCTTTGCTTTGGACTGTCCGGCTATTGCAATCCCAGCTCCAAGCGAAGTGGCGTCTCGGATCGCTGGGATATCCAGGTGATTCCCACCGGTCGGGTGTTTGACGTGGCCGACACGCTCGGCATGCTCGATGAGCGACCGCTCATTACGATCAACATGTTGTATGACCCTGGCGTCGATGCCCTGGGCCTGGAACTGTTAGCGGTTCAGGCGCTGCTCGACATAGAGCGCGACGGCATCGATGATATCCGCGTGCCGCGCCCCGCCGTCGGGCGCATGCGTTGGGGCTTTGGTTTTGACGGTCAGCGTGTGTCCGTGGTGTGTCAACGCCTGTAGCGGCGGGCGAAAGCCCTTTACTACTCGGCGTCCTTCAGGGGCGGCATGGGTTTCCAGTTGGGATCCTTAACGATCTTGCGGGCGTCCTTCATGCCACGGCGCAGCGCCGGAATGCCGGTCTTAAAGCACTTGTCAACGGCGGCCAGACGAATGAACTCCTTGCAGAAGGTCGCGGCGTTGCCCAGACGGAACAGCATGGGGTGATAGTCGCCGTAGATCTGCATGTAGCGGGCCAGATAACCGCGGTTGCGCATGATGTAGTAGCGGTTGGTGTCGCTCGTGGAGTTGAGCTGGCGCTTGCCGGCGATGTCCCAGTTGGAGACGGCGCGGGCGCGCTTGAGCACCACGTCGGCAACAACGGCGGCGGGGAAGTGCTGGCTGGCCACGTAGCCATAGCAGGCATCGTCGCCGTAGATGAAGAAGCGCGCATCGGGCAGGCCGATCTTGTCGACCACGCGGCGCGAGAACATGCCGCCTTCAAAGCACAGCTGGTTCATGGCGCGGTAGCCCTCGGGTCCCAGGTCCCACTTGGCGACAGGGTTGGGAATGCCGAGCGAAAGGATGAGCTGGTACTGCCAAAAGAAAGCGCCGCCGTCAAAGTCCAGGCGCGAACCCTGGATGACATCGTAGCGGTCGGTCCACTTGGCAAGACGCTCGATGCCTTCGGGGATGACGAGCACGTCGTCGTCCATCACCCAGAACCACTGGGCCCCCAGATCGTAGGCGCATTTAGTGCCAGCGGAGAAGCCGCCCGCACCGCCGCCGTTTTCGAGCTGCGGGGCGTAGATGACACGGTCGGTGCCGCCCTGCGCGTCGGGCTGCTCGGTGTCGATGCCCCACAGGCTGGCCAGGCGCTCGTTGAATGCGGTGCACATGGCCTCGGTCTCGCGCGAATTCTCGTTATCGACAATCACGATGCGCCAGGGCGTTGCCGTGAGCTCGGTCATGGAGTCGAACAGGTTGGCCAGGAGTTCCTGGCGCTTGTACGTAACGACAACGATGGCGAGCTTATCGATGGGAGCGGGAAGGGTTGAAGGCATGGGGCAATATATCCTTTCACGCGCGGCGGGCGAGCGCTGCGCGGAAGCTATCGAATACGTCCTTGGGACTGTTCTATTGTAAAGGCTCACCGCACCTTGTCGGCAAGCTTTGAATAAAACGCAGGAACCTGCCATGGGCCCGCCGCATGACGTGCGGCTACTTTGCCCGCAAGAGGCTCCATAGATTATATAAACGCCCGCTGGCGCGCTGACCCTTTGATACCATGAAACGACAGGTATTTCCTAAGGAGCACATTTGTCTACTAACGTCTCTGGCAGCCCTGTTCTGTCGCTGCTTATTCCCATTTACAATGTTCAGCGCTACCTGCGCGAGTGTCTCGATTCCGCCCTGGCACAGACGCTCAAGGATATTGAGATCATCTGCATTAACGACGGGTCGACCGACAACTCGCCGGCGATTATTCGCGAGTATATGGAGCACGATAGGCGCGTCAAGATGATCGACAAGGCCAACAGCGGCTACGGCGACTCGATGAACCACGGTCTGGAGATGGCGCGCGGCAAGTACGTGGGCATCTTGGAGTCCGATGACTTTATGGCGTCCGACGCACTCGAAAAGCTTGTCTCGGCCGCCGATAGCAATAATGCCGACTTCGCGAAGGCGAACTTTGATTTCTACTGGTCTAAGCCCGAGGAGCGCCGTTCGCTGCACGAGATGTTTAAAGCCAAGGACTGTGGCAAGCCGGTGCACCCGAGCGATACGACGCAGTTCTTTAAGCAAAAGCCGTCGATTTGGTCGGCCGTGTACCGTCGCGATTTTCTTGAGCGCAACGGCATTACGTTCCTGCCGACTCCGGGGGCATCCTTTCAGGACACGTCATTCGCCTTTAAGGTGATCGCGTGCGCCGATAAGGCTGTTTACCTTCATGATGCCGTGTTGTCTTATCGCCAGGACAACGAGAATTCCTCGGTCAATTCTTCGGCTAAGGTCTTTTGCGTCAATACCGAGTATGCCGAGATTGAGCGTTGGATTCGAGAGGATTATGCCCGCGACCACGCAAGTGATGACGTCGCGCGCATGCTCAAGTTCAACCAACTCATTAAGTACGATTCGTATATGTGGAACTACGTGCGCTTGGCGCCTAAGTTCTATAAGGAGTTCCTGGTTCAGATGGCCAAGGAGTTCCAAGCGGCCTTGGACGCGGGGGAGTTTTCGCTTGACGATCTCAAGCCGTGGAAGCGCGCAAATCTCGCTGCCATCCTCAAAGATCCTGAGGGCTGGGTTGACGAGCATCCGAGTTTTGCGACGGATGGTGCCTTGGGGCGTGCTAAGTATTACGCCTCGGTTGGAGGCCCAGGCGTGGTTGCTGCCTTCCTCATCGAATCGCTGAGGGGGTAGGTCGACATGGGAGAGACTTTGACCCCCAAAGCGACCATTGTCGTCCCCGTTTACAACTCTGCGCGCTCCATTCAGCGATGCCTCGATTCGCTGTTGGCTCAGTCCGAGCGCTCGATTCAGGTTGTCTGCGTCAACGACGGTTCGACTGATGATTCGTTGAACGTGTTGCGCCAGGTCGCGCAGGCCGACGATCGCGTACTGGTGATTGACCAGGAAAATGCGGGTGTCTCGTGTGCTCGAAATGCCGGTATCGATGCCGCCGAGGGCGAGACCGTCTTTTTTGTGGACGCCGACGATTACATCGATGCCCAGACGGTCGAGCGCGTACTGCATGCCATGGAGTCTGCAGATGTCGAGGCCGCCGTTTTTGGCGGCGTCTGTGAACCAGCCGATGCTGCCCCCAAACGCGTTCAGCAGCTCATGAGCCCCAAAGCTGGTACCTTCGGCGCCCGTGATCCCCAACTGCTGTTTCATTCGAATGCGCAGCCCTATGCCTGCCGTGCGGCTTTTTCGCGCGAGCTGCTCAATCGCGAAGGCATTCGCTTCGCCCCCGGTTTGGCTTTGGGAGAGGACGTCGTCTTCCAATTTGCGGCTTATGCGCTTGCCCGCAAGACCGTCGTCATGCCGGACAAGTTCTACCACTACGTGATGGAGAGCGAATCGGCGACGCACGAGTTCAACAGTGCCGAGGCTCGCGCCAAAAAGCTTGACGCCCACATGAGGATGCTCGAGGAAGTCTTGGAGGACTGGGCGGCCTACGGTCTTTTGGACCTGTGCCCCGGCGAGCTGATAACTTGGTTTTTGGACCTCATTGTGTTCGACCTGGCGCGCTTGGATGCCGATGACTTCCATCGCGTGGCGGCTCGCGTCAACATGGACCTCACGACGTTTTTGGGAACGGAGTGGGCGGATATGCCTGCTAAGGGCGCCGTTCGCCGTGTCGCCCATAAGCTCGTTGTGGCGACCTCGGGCGTTTCGATGGCAGACGCCACGTTGTTCTATCTTTCGACCCGTGGTCTCAAGGCCTGCCTGGAGCGCTTTCTCTAGTTCCAAGCGCTGCCGCCCGCCGCAACTCGGCTGCTAAAATAACCCTGTTACACGCTATTCAATAGGAGGTTCTCTTGCAGAACTCTGATACCCCTAAAGTTTCGCTGCTTGTTCCCATCTGCAATGTTGAGCGCTACCTGCGCGAGTGCCTCGATTCCGCCGTGGCGCAGACGCTCAAGGACATCGAGATCATCTGCATCAACGACGGCTCCACCGATAGTTCGCCAGATATCATCCGCGAGTACATGGAGCGCGACCCCCGTGTAAAGATGATCGACAAGGCCAACAGCGGCTACGGCGACTCGATGAACCGCGGCCTGGAGATGGCGCGCGGCGAGTACGTGGGCATCCTTGAGTCCGATGACTTTATGTTTGAGGATTCGCTCCAAAAGCTGGTCGCCAAGGCCGATGCTGAACATGCCGATGTGGTAAAGGGCGACTTTTACCTGTATTGGTCCACGCCCAGCGAACGCCGTGAGCTGTTTGGGATCATCGACGAGCATATGACGGGCGCCGCTTATCGCCCCGTCGATCGCCCGGGCATCTTCTACCGCAAACCTTCCATTTGGTCGGCTATCTATCGGCGCGAGTTCCTCAACGACAATCAGATTCGGTTCCTTCCCACGCCGGGTGCCTCGTATCAGGATGCGGGTTTTAACTTTAAGGTCTGGGCATGCGCCGAGCGTGCCGCGTTTATTGCGGACCCCATTTTGTGCTATCGCCAGGATAACGAGAAGAGCTCCGTTAATTCGCCTAACAAGGTGTTTTGCGTGTGCGACGAATATGCCGAGATGCAACGCTTTTTGGATGAACGCCCCGAGCTTAAGGCTCAGCTTCAGGGCATTTTAATGCGCATGAAGGTCGATACGTACCGTTGGAATGATGAGCGCCTGGTCGATGAGTTGCGCGAGCAGTTTTGGGAGAAGGCCTCTCCCGAGCTCAAGTCCGATTGGGATGCCGGTCGCTTTGACCTGTCGCTGTTCGATCCGCGTGGCGAGACCGACTTGCGCCTGATGGTCAAGTCGCCCCGCGCCTATATCGATTCGCGCTTTGGCTTTAAGAAGCCGGGCAAGATCAATACGTTTAAGCACTACTTCAAGATCGGCGGGCTGCCGCTGGTCTGGCGCGTGCTGACGTATCAGCGCACCTACGGTGATAATCCGCACCCCGATGACGTTCCGGTCGCACAGTAGGAGCACTTGACTATGGCTACCCCCAAGATTTCCGTTGTCGTTCCCATCTATAACGTGGAGGAGTGCCTGGCCTGGTGCCTGGACTCCCTGCTTGCGCAGGACATGCCCGATTGGGAAGGCGTGCTGGTCAACGACGGCTCGCCGGACGGCTCGCGCGATATCGCGGCTACCTATTGCGAAAAGGACGCGCGCTTTACGCTGGTCGATAAGGAGAACGGCGGCCTGTCGAGTGCGCGTAATGCAGGCATCGCCGCGTCCACGGCGTCTATCGTTGCGTTCTTGGATTCCGATGACCGGTTTACGCCCGATGCATGCCGCGTGATCGTCGATGCCTTTGAGCGCGAGGACTGCGTTGTTTTGACCTTTGGTGCGAATCCGTATCCGCTGGAGGCGGGGTATCCGTGGCTTAACTATGTGCTGAGCCCGCGCGATGTGTCGTTTGAAGGCTATAGCTCTGACCTGCTGTTTAAGGAAGCATCTCGCCCCTTTGCATGGCGCACCGCCTGCAAGCGTGAGTTTTTGCTGGGTAACGGGATCGTGTTCGACGAAACCGTCAAGTATGGCGAGGACCAGGTCTTCGATTTTGCCGTGTACGGTCGTTCGCGTAAGACCGCGCTTATCTCGAACAAGCTGTATGACTACCGTGTCGCGCGCAAGGGCTCGCTTATGGACACTATGCGCTATGACGACGAGACGCGACTGCTGGAGCACGTGAAGATTTACTCCGCGGTGATGGCTGACTGGCAGCGCGACGGTCTCGATGTACAGCATGCCGAGGACCTGGCGTACTTCCTCTGCGATCTGGTGCTGTACGATGCGCTCAGGTTGCTGGGTTCGGACTGCGGCAAGGTGTTTGCCGCCGTTGCCACGGCGCTTGCCGGTTCTGCCGTGGGCAGCGATGCTGCGCTCGCACAATGCGCTCCTTCTGTTGCCGCTATGGTGCGTGCGGCGCTTACCAGCAAGGCCCCCAATGCCCGTGAGTGCAAAAAGCTCATGTTCGATTACGACGTCTTGAGGTTTGGGTGTCTGGGTGCCTGCAAGCGCATGGCAGCGAACGCCCTGGGAAAGCGAGAAGTGTAGATGAGTATCAAGCGTTTGGCACTTTGCCGCAGTCAGGGCCGTCTGTTTGTGCTGCTTCGTTTTGCCGGTCAGGATGTCGCCGCGCTTATTGAGCGGGAGGGTTCTCAAGCGTTTGCCCATGCGACGACGAGCGGTTCTTCTGTGCCGTCGCTGGCGTTCCCGGTCGATCATGGCCGTGTACTGGCGCTTTGCCCTTCCGTTTCCGATTACGAGCGCGAGCTCGCCGTCTTGGCGCTTCCCTTTCTGGACGGCTCTACGATTGACGTCACATTTGCATCCGGTGACCAAAGGTTGGGCTCAATTCGCCTCGATAGCCGCGTGGCCAAGCTGGAATCCAAGATTAACTACAAAGCTAAGCCTGCGCTGTGTGCGCTTATCCGCGATGCGCAGCGTGGCGAACACTGCGGCCTCTACGAGATCGATGCCATTCGCTATTTGCCGGCAGACGCCGGCGCGGTGTGGCGCTATGAGGTTACCTGGGCGGGAGACCCCCAGTGCGCACCTGAGCTCCTGATCTTCGATACGCATATGAACGCCATCGATGTTACCGTGCATGTGTTTGAGTCGCAGGTCGATGTGCCGCAGCAGGACGGATGCCGTGTCAATAAAACGTATCTGAGCGTAGAGATGCCTCGGGATATACGAGATTTTGTCGCGATTGTGAGCGATCCCACGGGCCTAATCCAGAGCGGTTTTTGCGCCATGGATGGTCGCCTGTACAACGGCATGGTTGACGACAGCTGGAACCGCATGAAGGACGCGCGTGCAGACGACGCAGCTTATCGACGTTGGTTTGAGCAACATCGCGCAAAGCCGGGCGATATGGCGTGCCAGCGTGTCGCTTCGGCGGCCTTTGCCTATAGGCCGCTCGTGAGCATTGTGGTGCCGTGCTACAAGACTGATCGGGTCTACCTGCGCGAGCTGCTGGACTCGGTGCTAGCCCAGAGCTATGACAACTGGGAATTGCTCCTTATGGATGCCTCGCCTGAATGGGATGCGGTGGCCAATCTTGCGGCGGATGCCAATGACGAGCGCATCCGTCGCATCGAGCTTCCCGGCAACGGCGGCATTGTGGTCAACACCAACGCTGGTATTGAGCAAGCGACGGGCGACTACATCGCGTTCTTGGACCATGATGACATCCTGGAACCGGACGCGTTATTCCACTATGTTGCCGCGTTGAACAAGGCTGCCGAGGGCGAGCGTCCCCAGGTCCTGTTCTGCGACGAGGACATGTTCCAAAAAATGGGGGAGTGGGGCCAGCCGGTCTTTAAGACTAAGCTCAACGTCGACCTGCTCTATAGCCATAACTGCGTGACGCATTTTCTGATGGTGGAGAAGGCACTCATCGACCGTATTGGCATGTCGCCGGAAGACGTCGCGGGCGCCCAGGATTACGACCTTACGCTTCGCTGCCTTGCGGCGGACGCGCGGTTTGAGCATGTTGCGCATGTGCTGTATCACTGGCGCGTGCATCCGGGATCGACCGCCGATGGCTCTGCCGATAGCAAGCCGTATGCTATTGAAGCCGGTCGTCTTGCGCTGCAGCGCCACTTTAACGCGCTGGGCATTTGCGGAACGGTTGAGGATACCGAGACGCCGTTTGTCTACCGCATGCGCTATGCGCTGCCGGAGCCTGCGCCGCTGGTGAGCATTGTGATTCCCACCAAGGATCACATTGAGACGCTTGACGCCTGTGTGATGTCGATCGCCCGGAAGGCAACGTATGCCAACTACGAGATTGTCTTGGTGGAGAACAACAGCGAAGCCCCGGAGACGTTTGCGTATTACGAAACCCTGCCGGAACGCGTGGCTGCGGCATCCGAAGGCAAGGGTATCGCGCGCGTTGTGTACTGGCCGGGTGAGTTCAATTACTCCCAGATCATTAACTTTGGCGTGGAGCATGCCAAGGGCGACTATCTGCTGCTGCTCAACAACGATACCGAGGTCATAAGCCCCGACTTTATCGAAGAGATGATGAGCTATCTGCAGCGTCCCGATGCGGGCGTGGTGGGCGCTAAACTCTACTTTGCCGATCATCTGGTGCAGCATGCCGGCATTTTGGTTGGCGTGCGTGGCGCACTTGCCCATGCTAACCAGGACTTCTCGGCAAAGCGCGAGGGCTATCTTGCCCGCGCTGTGCGCCCCGGTAACTTCAGCGCCGTAACGGGTGCCTGCCAGATGGTCCGACGCGACGTATTTGAGCGGGTCGGCGGCTACAACGAGGAATTCGCCGTCGGCTTTAACGACGCAGACTTTTGCCTGCGCGTGTGGGAGGCGGGCTACCGCACAATCTTTACACCCTATGCCGAGCTGTACCACTACGAGTTCACCTCGCGCGGTAGGGAAGAGGCCAACGAGGGAAAACTGCGCCGCTGGAAGCGCGAACAGGCACTGTTCATGCAGCGCTGGCCTGAGTTCTTCTTGACGGGCGATCCGTGGTTGGGGCCGAACATATCCGCTGAGAGCGAGTTTTTCTCGCTTTAGACAATGGTTTAATTGCTGTCGAGAGCTGCTAAGGCCACTAAGGGCTATGCCTATCTGGCGCAACTGGTCGGTTACTCCATTTGGCAGCGCGCCAACTTGCATCGTGTCGAAAGTGCCAACGTGAGCGAGCGCGATGTTATCGAAGGCATTGCGCTGGCAGAGGCTCGTTTTCACGATGTTGTTCACGAGCCCGCGATTTCTAGACTTGGACTCAAAGATATCAAATACCTTTTGGCCATGTGCGAGGATAAGCAGCAGTCCAAATCATCTGAGATTGCTAAACGTATGGGTAAAAAGACCAATGAGGTCAGAGCTCTATTAGGGCTAAGCTGCTACAAAGAGAGGTTATTCAGGCTCCACAGAGGGGCTACGTGCAGTTTGTCGTGCCGGACCTAGATATCTATCTGCGAGAGAATGCCGCGGAGATTCTCGAGCGGTTCTAAATTGAGGCATGAATAGCCGCCGGTTAACTGCCTTTGTCGACTTGGCTCGCGTCCCCCCCCAATCTAGTAGACTTTAAACCGTTGCTAGATTAGGGGGATTTTCAATGAAACGCTCCATGAAACTGGTTTCTGCGAGGACCTCGTGCTGGTGGGGGACGTAAGCACCGGCAAGACGCACATGGCCTCGGCGCTGTGCATGCTGGCGTGCGAGCGGAGGATGGAGGCCCGCTTCTTCACCGCGTCATCGCTCGTCATGCGGCTGCGGCGCGCCCGCGACGAGGGGCGCCTTGACCGTGAGGCCGCGCTCATCGGCTGCGCTAGGCTGCTCGTCATCGACGAGCTCGGCTTCCTGCCGCTGGATCCCGACGGCGCGCGCGCTCTTCTAGGTGTTCGCCGACGCCTACGAGCGGCAGTCGGTGGTCATCACCACGAACCTGGAGTTCAGCCGGTGGGGCGCGGTGTTCGGCGACGACCAGATGGCGGCGGCCGTGCGCATCGCCAGGGCCACGGCCATGTGGGTCTTGCCCCTGCCGGTCTTGCCGAAGAACACGAGGTCCTCGCGGGCGCCGACGAAGCCCAGCGAAAGCATGTCGTCGCGGCCCCAGCCCTCGGAGAACCGCACGTGCGACCAGTCGAACCCCTCGGCCGACTTGTGCACGGGGAGCCTCGCCTGCCTGAGCAGCCGTGCCCTCTTGGTCGCGTCCCTGTGCGCGAGCTCGGCCTCGAGCATGGCCCTGCAGCCCGCCACCTGCGTCCTCTATCTTGTCCACGTCGATCATTCCCTCCTGCCTTTGCTCGTTGCCGATACGACGCACCGACAACGTTAAGGCATGCGGTCTGGTCGGCGTGGCCGTGCTCAAAACCGAAAAACTATCGTGCTCAATTCTGAAAATCGGATGTGACCAAACCCGCAATCACGACGTTAACAAACACAAATAGGCCGGCGCCAACGACAGGCTCGCCCCGTCGAGGCGGGCTGGGATATAATTTCCTAGAAGGAGGCCAAGGGAGGTTCGATGAAGAAGGGCATGAGCATCAATTCCCTCATGAAGCACATGAGGACGAATCACGGTATGGAGGATTTGCGGGGGAGCGACAGAAAGATACTGCTGAGAAACATGGGCTATTTCCATGGCTATAAAGGCTTCCGGTTTGTCCGAAAGCCCAAAAATGCGCTCCCCCTCCCTTCGTTCGATGCACTCATGGACATATACGGGTTCGATTCCGCCATCAAGGCTGCAATCTACCCGGAGATAATGTTCATCGAAACGGCGGTTAAAAACATAGTCTTGGCCAGAATACTTGAGAACATAGAGGACCCCGGGCTGGCGACCTTCTTAAAGCGCGGCCTCCGGACATGCAGGGATGTCAACGGAAGGGTCGTGAACGGGCAGATGGGGGAAAAGCTCAAGCTCAAGAGCCAGCTTCAGAACATCGTGAGACGGAGTTACAAAAACGATCTCGTGAAGCATTATGTCGATCGCGACGATGACGCGCCCGTTTGGAGCATTTTCGAGGTGATGACCCTCGGCGATCTCACAAGCGTATGCAGAAGCCTTCCCGATGAAATCCTCGCCGATATCGCAAGCGACCTAGGTCTCTTACATGCGAACCCCGGCATCGTCATCAACATCGTCGAGACGATTCGTCCCTTAAGGAACGCGGTCGCCCATAACGGGGCGGTATTTGATTCGAGGTTCAGCCAATCGGTTAAGTATCCCAAGACCGACAGAAACCTGACCGCGGTTGGCGAGCTTCTCGATGAGGATCTTTCTATCGGGTACAGGTTGAATTTCAATTCCATAATCGACTACATCGTTCTCCTGGCCTACCTATTGACCTTGCTAACGCATCAGAAGAAGCGTTCCAGAGATTTTCTTCGGAAATGCCTGCGGGAGCTCGAGAAGCTCGAGAGCGCTGTCGGGGTTGATACGTACATGATGATCGTCGGAAGCGGTGACCGGCAGAAATACGGATTTATTGAGGGGTTCATCGATGGCTACGGGCGCAAGCGGTGACGTTCCTTCCGTGTGCTAATATGTGCAGAGAGAAACGGCGAAACGCCGTGGGAGGGGCCGATCAGTCGACTCCTCCCTTTTAATATGAGTTGAACATTGCCAAGAGGCAAAACCGGCCCGGCCGCCCACGGAGCTACCGCGCACGGCCGGGCCTACCTATCTTCACCCTGCGACCGCGCCGCTGGAGGGCGTGTCTGCTCGACGCACGTTCGGCATTCTAATATCCGCGCGTGGCCTTCTCGGCTGCGCATTTCGTTGCTACGGCTGGGGGCCTCGCGGCGAAATCGGAGTCTTTATGCGGGCATGGCGGTCTCCCGCCGCCCAGAAAAGGGACTCGGATGGCCTCCCAACGGCCTCGAGCGCGGCGCGCGCCGGGGTCGGAACCCGTGTCCGGGGGCGGCGGCGCGCTACGCCGCCGCCATCCCGGCTATGGCCCACACCCAGCACGCCATCTCGCGCGCCGTGGCGCAGTTGGCCATGCACGGCCTCTTGCCGGCGGCGGCCATGGCCTCCCTGCGGTCGATCAGCCTGCGGTTGCACTTCGTCGCGTGGCGCCGCGTCGCGGGGCGACCTCTGACCTGTATCGTTTTTTCGGACACGCGGGCTGGAGGGATCGTGTGGCCGCGATGCCCTAGACTGCATTCAAGCCGATGGACGGAAGGATTGCCTCATGGTCGCCAATCAGAAGAAGTACACCGACGAGTTCAGGCGGGAGACAGCCGACTACGTCATCTCCACGGGGCGCCCCATAACCCAGGTCTGCGGGGAGCTCGGGCTCAACCCCAAGACGGTGAACGACTGGGTGCTCAAGCGCAAGCGCGAGTTGGGGGGCGAGCCCGACCCGAGGGCCGAGGAGCGCGAGCTTCGCGAGGCGAGGAAGCGCATACGCGAGCTCGAGGCGGAGAACGCGTTCCTAATAAAAGCCGCGGCCTTCTTCGCCAAAGAGCAGGCACTCTAGCCAGGTACAGGCTCATGGAGGCGGAGAAGGGCAACTTCACGGTGGCGATGATGGCCAAGGTGCTGGGGGTGAGCCGGTCGGGCCACTGCAGCTGGGTTTCCAACGGCTGCCCCGTCGACGACTGGTCCGAGGCGCGCGACGCCGTGCGGCGCGTGTGGCTCGAGTCCGACAGGCGCTTCGGCGCGCGGTTCGTGAAGTGCTTCCTGCCCGACGGCCTGCGCGGCATCACGCTGTACCGTGTGCGCAAGTGCATGCGCGAGCTGGGGATCCGCGGCTGCACGCCGTACAAGTCGAAGAGGACGACGGTCCCCGACAGGGACGCCAAGCCAAGGCCCGACCTGATCAGGCGGGACTTCACGAGCCCGGTGCCCACCTACAAGCTCGTCGGCGACATCACCTACCTGCGCACCGGCCAGGGCTGGCTCTACCTGTCGACGGTGATCGACCTGAACACCCGCATGTTCGTGGGCTGGTCGCTGTCCGAGCGCATGACCGCCGATATCGTCGTCAGCGCCCTCGAGAGCGCGCGTGCGCGCGGGTACGTGGCAGAGAACGCCATATTCCGCTCGGACAAGGGGGCGCAGTACACCAGCCGCAAGCTCGCTGAGTGGGCCAGGGGCAACCATGTGCGCCTCTCTTGCAGCCGTACCGGCAACTGCCACGACAACGCCGTCGCAGAGTCGTTCTTTGCGACGCTGAAAAATGAAATGTACCACCGCAGGAGCTTCGCCACCAGAACACAAAGGACGCCCGGCTGGTCAGGTCGGCGTTCGCGACGCTCTCCTTCCCGATCTCGGACATCGAGGTCTTCCACACGGACCGCGGCAGCGAGTTCGACAACGCCGAGATCGACCTGATGCTCGAGGCCTTCGGCATAGAGAGGTCGCTGTCGGCCATGGGCTGCCCCTACGACAACGCCGTCGACGAGTCGACCAACAGGATACTGAAGGCCGAGCTCGTCCACCGCGAGACGTTCGGCACGACGCGCGAGCTCCGGGTCAAACTCTCGGACTACGTGCACTGGTGCAACAATTTCAGGATCCACTCGACGCTGGGCTACATGTCGCCGGTCGAGTTCAGGGAGGCGGGGCTGTCCCTCCCGGAATCGTCCAAATAGGTGTTGCCAATCCAACCGCCTCTTTGATTATCAGCCGGGGCTATCTCGGTTTTTTGATTGGGGCGGTTGTTATGTTGCTGAATCTTTAAGGGACGAAGATTGTATTTCAAAGGCCCACGATGTGCATCTGGTCACTCATATCTTTTCGAGACAGAACGATAAGAAGCTATATGATTCTCTTGTTTAAAGATGGTGAGTTCGACGATTCCCAGATTCCAAGAACTATTAGGTCTTTCCTAGACCCCCCTCTTCTTGCTCATTAGAAGATTCAAAGACGCGCGCGAGCGTTGCATACTGGCGTTTGATTCATGAAGACCACGCTCTATTTTTCTTGAATGCGTTAGCCAGGCTACTCTTTCGATGAAGCCCCAGACGCCTCTGATACAAGCGAAACATGGGGCTTTTTGCTGTATTTCGCGGCTGCGTACACGCTTTCGTCGTCCGTCACGTGCTTAAACGAATTGCGTGCTTCAGTGGATTTTCGTGTTACTGGCACTTGCGCTGTTTGGGGCGCCGCTAATTGCTTCAAAAACTAGAGCTAGCACTGTGTCCATGGAAGGACGAAAAAACAAAAGTTTGCTGAGAACGTAACCTGCTTTTTATAAGAGCAGGTTTCTGCCTGCCTTTATAACAATTCCCGCGCTTCGAATAACTGGACTTCCGATGCAGAGGAGATTGTAAGATAATCTTCTCTTAGTAACATTATTTGTGACGGGGGATTCAATATGAAAAAGGCATTGCGTGCCTCAACAGCTTTTTCTCTTGCTGGTCTTTTGACCATTTCATCCTTGATGGGTCCTGTGGCTGCTGCCTACGCTGCGAGCAACGTCCCGTCTGCGGACGCTGCCGTGGACGCTGCTACTGCAGACGATGATGGCGAGGCCTCGCGTGATGCGGGTTCTGTTGATGTCGACGCTGCTGATGATTCATCGCCGGCAACGAACGTTGACGAATCGGCTGATGAGGATTTTGGCGTTGATGTATCTGAGAACCATCAGCAGGCTGAACCGGTCGATTCTTCTTTCCAGTATGTATATCTTGCCTACCCGAGCCTTTCCAGCGGGACTGATCAGGTCGTTGCCTTTGCTACTCCCGATGACGGCGATAGCCTTGCCTCCGCAACTCTCAACTATGTAAGTGCCAATGGGGTTCAGGGGACTATTGAAGCATCTGCAACGGCTGATAATTCTGCTGCTTTTATTTTTGGTTCGCAGTTGGAATCTAATACATATTTCCTCACATCGATAACCTATGCTTTGCAGGGCGATGGCTCTGAGCATGAGGTGGATCTTTCTGACAGGGATTATTCGTTTACGGTCATTAATGGCTCCGTGAGCTCCGAGGGCACTTCTGTTTACTATGCGGACGGCGATGGCAATGCCGTTGAAGCCCAGTCGATTCAGCAGGCATTGGAATGCGCCGATTCACCCGATGGCATTTCCACCTATGCTGAGCGCTCCGCGCGTAATGTGGGGGTTATTGCACTTGACGCGGGACATGGCGGGGTGGATTCTGGCGCTCAGGGTAATGGCAAGAGTGAAGCCGACCTTACCTGGAAGATCATGACAGCCTGCAAAAATAAACTTGAAGCTTACGGCTTTAAGATCGTTCTTGCGCGCGAGCAGTCTGGCTACTATCCCAGCAATGATTATCTTTACCGCGTACAGCGCTGCATTGATCAGGACGCGCAGGCCTTTGTTAGCTTTCACATCAACTCTGGGTCTTCTGGGGCTCACGGCGCAGAAGTTTATGCTCCTACCGCAAATGGCACCGACTACACGCAGGTCTCTGTTGAGCTTGCCAACAAGGTCATGAACAACCTTGCTGCTATGGGACTAACATACCGCGGCGTATTTCAAATGGAGGTAGGCGACGAGTTCGCCGTTATCCGCTGCGCTCGCGAGCAGGGAATTCCAGGTATTCTTATCGAACATGGCTTTATCTCGAATTACGGTGATGTGGCCAACTATTTCTCGGACGATGGTTGCCGCCGTCTTGGCGAGGCTGACGCTGCCGCAATCATCGCGCAGTTCCCGCATCCCTACTCCGTCAATGGAATTTCCTTCTCGGAAGAACTGGGACATGCGGGGTCAACGGTAAAAATCGGTGTAAATGTTAGCGGCAAGACTGATGGCCTTAGATATAAGTTTGTTTGGCATAGGGCTGGGTCTGATTGGAGTGATTCCAATTGGGGTGTAATCGGTCAAGACTTAACTTCGCCGTCGATTTCTTGGACCCTGCCCCAGGCTGGTGAATATGAGATCTATGCTGATGTCATTGACTCCAATGGATATGTGACTAGCACTTCTAAATACAAAGTTGTTAATTGGTCTCTTGAGTCGCTCGAAGTCTCGGGCGACGCCCGCTGCGGCAAGCCGGTCAAGCTGCAGGCCAAGGTGTCCGGCGACGCCTCCGGCCTCAAGTACAAGTTCGTCTGGGAGAAGGGCGGCTGGGCCAAGTGGGGCGTCGCCCAGCAGCCCTCCGCTTCCTCCTCCTGCGAGTGGACCCCGACCGAGCCGGGCGAGTACACCGTCTACCTCGACGTGATCGACGGCTCCGCCGAGAGGCACCTGACCCGCAAGGTCACGGTCGGCGAGCGCTGCTCCGTCGAGTCGCTCGAAGTCTCGGGCTCCGCCCTCTGCGGCAAGCCGGTCAAGCTGCAGGCCAAGGTGTCCGGCGACGCCTCCGGCCTCAAGTACAAGTTCGTCTGGGAGAAGGGCGGCTGGGCCAAGTGGGGCGTCGCCCAGCAGCCCTCCGCTTCCTCCTCCTGCGAGTGGACCCCGACCGAGCCGGGCGAGTACACCGTCTACCTCGACGTGATCGACGGCTCCGCCGAGAGGCACCTGACCCGCAAGGTCACGGTCGGCGAGCGCTGCTCCGTCGAGTCGCTCGAAGTCTCGGGCTCCGCCCTCTGCGGCAAGCCGGTCAAGCTGCAGGCCAAGGTGTCCGGCGACGCCTCCGGCCTCAAGTACAAGTTCGTCTGGGAGAAGGGCGGCTGGGCCAAGTGGGGCGTCGCCCAGCAGCCCTCCGCTTCCTCCTCCTGCGAGTGGACCCCGACCGAGCCGGGCGAGTACACCGTCTACCTCGACGTGATCGACGGCTCCGCCGAGAGGCACCTGACCCGCAAGGTCACGGTCGGCGAGCGCTGCTCCGTCGAGTCGCTCGAAGTCTCGGGCTCCGCCCTCTGCGGCAAGCCGGTCAAGCTGCAGGCCAAGGTGTCCGGCGACGCCTCCGGCCTCAAGTACAAGTTCGTCTGGGAGAAGGGCGGCTGGGCCAAGTGGGGCGTCGCCCAGCAGCCCTCCGCTTCCTCCTCCTGCGAGTGGACCCCGACCGAGCCGGGCGAGTACACCGTCTACCTCGACGTGATCGACGGCTCCGCCGAGAGGCACCTGACCCGCAAGGTCACGGTGGAGGGTACTCCAATTATGGGAAGTCTGCAGACTTCAGTTGATGCTATGGTGAACTTATATGAATCAACAGGACATACATATCCCTCAGACGAATTTGTTTCAAAGGGAGCACCTACTATTCGTGATTTTTGTTCATTAATTGTTGAAGCCGCTGTTTCTGAAGGGGTTCGTCCGGAAGTTGTTTTTGCTCAGGCTATGCTTGAGACTGGATGGTTGCAATTTGGAGGTTCCGTAAAGCCGAATCAGTGCAATTTCGCCGGACTGGGCGCCGTCAATCAACAATCGGGAGGCGCTAGATTTGACGATGTATATCAGGGCTTGCTTGCCCAAGTCCAGCATCTTAAAGGATATGCTACTGGTGCGGCGTTGAATAACACTTGTGTGGATCCTCGATATGAAGTCCTTCAGTCTAAGGGTTTTCTCGGAGTTGCGCCATATTTGGAAGATTTAAACGGCCGCTGGGCTGTTCCGGGTGACACATATGGTCAGAATATTGCGCGCATTATTTCTTTAATTGGCTAATATCAATATGAATTCTCTAGGTCGACTGCGCTGGTTGTAGTCGACCTTACTTGTATGGTAAATCTTGGCCTTAAATTGTTACTTGCTAGCAATATTATGTTGGAGTGAACTATCGGGGAGGTTCTATATGCATTTCTTTAGAAGTAAGGCTGTCCGTGTCGCTTTTTTCTTCTTTTATTTCTGTTTGGCCGTAACTCCTTGCTTTGGTTTGAGTGAAGCGGGCCTGTCTCCATCACAGATTGAAGATTCAACACGGGCCGATGATTTAAGTGCAACTTCGCCGGTTTCAGAGGACTACTCCGTCGACGGCCTCTCGGCCAAGGCGTCCGATGGCGGGTCTCCTCTCCTGGGCGACCGCTGCTCGCTCGGCCTGACCGCGTCCGGCAACTCGGGCTCGGTCCGCTATAAGTTCGTCTGGGAGCAGGGCGGCTGGTCCAGGTGGGGCACCATCCGCCAGCTCGGGCCCGAGGCCTCCTGCGATTGGGTGCCGGAGGTCGCCGGCGACGTCAACATCTTGGTCGACGCCGTCGATTCGGCCGGCAACGTGAGGACCTGGAGGTTCCCCGTCAGGGTGGATGCCTGTCGCCTTTCCGTGAGCGGCGGGGATACGCTCGAGTGGAGCGGCGGAATGAAGGTCGATATCTCCGCCGCCGCGGCTCCCGGCGCAAAGATTAAATTCCTTTGGGAACGGGGCTCATGGTCCAAGTGGGGCGTCATCCAGGCAGCATCTGAGTCCGCCGCCTGTACCTGGACGCCCCCGTCTTCCGGCTCCTATACTCTCTATGCCGACGTCACGGTCGGCGGGCTCACGTCGACGTCAAGACTCCCCGTTCGCATCTCAGAGGACTACTCTGTCGACGGCCTCTCGGCAAAGGCGTCCGATGGAGGGTCTCCTCTCCTGGGCGACCGCTGCTCGCTCGGCCTGACCGCGTCCGGCAACTCGGGCTCGGTCCGCTATAAGTTCGTCTGGGAGCAGGGCGGCTGGTCCAGGTGGGGCACCATCCGCCAGCTCGGGCCCGAGGCCTCCTGCGATTGGGTGCCGGAGGTCGCCGGCGACGTCAACATCTTGGTCGACGCCGTCGATTCGGCCGGCAACGTGAGGACCTGGAGGTTCCCCGTCAGGGTGGAGAGAAATCTATCTAACTTCACTTCAATAGATTTGAAATCTGATTCATCCAATTTGTGCGTAGGGGATACGCTTTCAATTACACCTCGGATTACCATCCGAAAGAATAATCAGATTTCATACAAATATGTTTGGATGCGGAACAACTGGGCTGAATGGGGTGTGATTGACTCCGGCAGAGGTAAATCCTCAATTGACTGGAGAGTCGATAAATCTGGCGCTGTCACCGTTTTTGTTGATGTTATTGATGAGGCCAACGATCAGACGATGACCTCGAAGACTGAATGCTCGATTGGCTCCGAGAAGTGGAATTACGAGTCCCTGAGTTCTTCTGCAACGCTTGTCAGGCCTAATGAAAGCACTGAGATCGATGCTAGATGCTCGGGTGATACTAATTACTTACAGTATAAGTTCGTCTGGAATAAGAATAATTGGGCTGACTGGGGCGTTGCTCAACAGGGCACAAGTTCACACTTGCAATGGGCTCCAAAAGACGCCGGAGACTATGAATTGATCTGTGACGTTTCGGGGTCAGATGGAGTTGTCCAAACAAAAAGAACAATCATTAGCTGTTGGGATTTCTCGAGGATTACTGCAATTTCGACTGATGGCAATAATTCTTGGGGAGTTCGAGCTGATTTGGGAACGCTTGCAGCTGAAAAATCTGGACAATTTCAGTTTAAATTTGTTTGGGCCAAGTCCGACTGGAGTAAATGGGGTGTTCTAAAAGAATTTTCCAGTGTGAATGACGCTTATTTCAATCCCTCTGCACTTGGATTGCAAGATGGTTATTACGATCTTTACTGCGATGTCTTGCTTCCTGATGGCACTCTCCAGTCGAAGTCGACTCAGATTTACTACAGCCCATTTGGCAGCTCAACGGTTTTGGGGGTTAGTCGTATTGGACTCGTCACTTGGCTTACGACGCATCAATTTGATGGCTATTATTTAGGAACGAGATATTCCGGTGGCTTCTCCTATGATAGTTGCCTTTACCCAAAAGGTGCCCCGAGATGGGATGGCTATACTGGCATGAATTGCACTGGCTTCGTGGCCCATGCTTATGCTGCGGTTGGTGGCGATGTCAATCGTATTGCGCAGAATAATAATCACTCTCCTTGGGCTGGGGGGCCAGGCGGTGGCGGCTATATTAACGCTTGGAGATGGTATGGCTATGCTCGAGATTTGGGATGCAAAATGTATGAGTTCCGTACTGTCCAAGATATGCTAAATAGTGGTTATGCTCAAAAGGGAGATATTATCTTCTTTAAGACTGACGGATCAATCGACTGTCATATTGGGTTCTTCTGGGGAGATAATCCGCATGACAATAAAATGTGGCATCAAATTCTGCCTGGGAATTTAATCGGACCCTGTTTTAACAATGCGAACAAAGGAGAGGTTCGGCAATCGGTTGTTCTGATTAAATAGTGCTTTAATTTCTGAATGGTATTTGAAGCAACTAATTGTGAAACGGTGATTCTGATAAGTAGCGCAAGCAGAAGACTTACTGGCATAATAATTACATATGGTTATATACTGGCTCAGGCTTTAGTCGGCTTTGTATATGTTCCGATGTTGTTGCAAAACATTGGACAAGACGAATATGGACTCTATCAATTGATAGGCTCTATCATGTCTTATATAGTTTCCATTAATGGGATTTTGTCTGCCGGTGTTGGGCGTTTTTATTGCAAGTATATGGCAGAGGGCAAAAATGACTTAATGGAGAATACTCTCGCAATAGCTAGGCGTCTGTACTGGGTCCTATCTGTGTTCGTGATGCTAATAAGTTGCGTTCTCGCCGTGGTTGTTCGGTTTGTATATTCAGCCAGTTTTACAAACTCACAGCTTGATGAGTGTTCCGCAATGCTTGTTGTATTAGGGATCAACACAATTGTTATCATGAACAACACTATTAGCGTTGCGGCGATAACTGCTAATGAAAGGTTCGTTTTTTTGAAGGGCTCGCAATTGGCCGCCCTAATAGCTCAGCCTTTCATAGTGTATGGACTTACGACAATTTTTAAGAATGCATTAGCCGTATGTTTAGTTGTGCTTGTTACAAATGTGTTGTGCGCGGTGAGTCAGCGTTTGTTTGCTAAATATAATCTGCACATTAGTTTCAGATATCATGGCTGGGACATGAAACTGGCTAAAGGATTGCTATTTTTTAGCGGCGCGATTGTATTGGTGACGATTGCTGACCAGATTTTCTGGAAAACCGATCAATTAATTGTCGGCTATTATTTTGGTGCTGCCGCCGTTGCGGTATATTCTGTCGGATCTCAAATCTACACGATTTATATGACAATCGGTACGGCAGCCTCATCAGTTTTTCTTCCTCGAGTTTCAGAACTGTATTGCCAGAATAAGGATATGTCTGAAATTTCGGATCTCTTCATTAAAGTCGGTCGCATTTCCTTTATCGTCTGCGGATTTGTTCTTAGTTTATTTATTGTTCTGGGGAAAGATTTCATCATTATTTGGGCTGGTAAGGACTATATAGACGCTTTCTATATCGCCTTGATCGTAATGGTTCCATTTACCATTGACTTAATTCAGAACCTGGGACTTACCATAATGCAGGTTGCGAATGTTTACCTGTATAGGGGGTATATGTATCTTGCGATTGCGCTTGTCAACGTGGTCGTGACGATTATATTGCTCAAGCTTATGGGCATAGTGGGCGCAGCAGTTTCAACAGCCATCGCTATGGTTATAGGTAACGGTTTCTGTATGAATTGGTATTATTCTGAAAAGCTTGGGTTGAACATAAAGAAATTTTGGCTTGAAATTGCCAAACTTTCCGTCTTGGTTATTGCCGGTACGGGGGCTTTGCTGCTGCTCTATAACCTAATTAAAAGCCTTTTATCTGGCCTTGTGGTGGTTTTGGTGTCAGCAATAATTTATTTCTTTATCTATTTCTTCTTGGTTTTGATGTTTGGGCTAAACGAATCCGAAAAGACGAGCATATCTGCATTTATCAAGCGATAATCTGTGACGCTTGTTAAGCAGAATAGCCTAATGTTCTTTCATTACTTTTATGACCAACCGGCTTGCCTGACATTTGATTATCGAAGGCTAAGTCGGTTGGTTTTACTACTCGGTGCCAGGAAAAATGAGCGATGACAACAGGGCGATTAGCTCAAGATTTTCAGTATCAATAGTTTTAGCTGTTCACAACAGCGTATTACTACTCGAGATAACAAATAGTGCTTATTCTTTGCCGCAAGGAACAGTAAATAGCTGTCAGGTCTGTAGGTGCTGCAAGGGACATCAGCTTTAATTGAGGGATTAAATAAGGCCTCTGAAATTGAAACAAAGTTACGTTTTTTGGTCTCATTATTGTCACTGAGCTCGTTGATCGATAGGAGATAAAGATACTGTTCCGTTCTTGTTTTCCATGCCAGCCTTTCTGTTTCTTCTCCCCAACGAGCGGCGATTTTCACTAGGCTTGAGGTGACGAAGGTTAAATCTGAAAGCTGTTTTTCCTTATAGCTGTGTGTTGCACTTTGTCCGTTTTGACAATTGTAATAATACAGCGCATCACTTATTTGTAAAACCGATCTGGCTGAATCGACTATGGGTATCATTTGCAGAAAATCTTCTGCAAAATCGATTCTCTTTGTATCGGTATTGCTTAAATCGTCAATCAGACAGTTTCTTTTGATTGCCTTTCCCCAAATTGAATTGAGTTTCCCTCGCGCCAAACATTTTTTGACTTCGTCGAGATCGTCACCTTCATAGATGCCAGACGGAAGGGCGGGATTGATAAACGGATCGTTTGAATAGTCTGGGTTTCTTGTATAGCTGAAACAGATTATGTCTGGATTGCACTTATCGATTTCGCGAGCAAGAATAGATAGGGTATCGAAGCGCAAAGAATCATCCGCATCAACAAAGACCAGGTAATCTCCGGCGCTTATCTCCGCGCCTTTTCGCCTGGCCTCATATACGCCCATATTATTTTGTCTAACGTAATGAGTATTGTTGTGAGATTCACAAAACACTTTGCAGACACTTTCAGTAGCGTCTGCTGATCCATCATTAATGAGGATAATTTCATAGCCGTCATATGTTTGTTGGTAGATGGATGATAGCGTTTCCGGCAAACTGGATGCCGCATTATATGCAGGGATAATAATTGAAAACAGCATTTAGTCCCTTTCCGTATTGGAAGAACAAGATGGTTAGTTAGAAAGCCCGTTTACAATGTCCCTGTATAAAATAAATTGACGCTTGGCAATGGCCTTCCATTGAAAGTGTTCAATTGCATACTTTCTAGCTGCAGTTGCAAGTTTACAACGAAGTTCATCGTCATTGAACAGCGTGAGAATTGCTTTAGAAATGGCTTCGAGATCAGATTCTACACCGATTCCAATTCCTTTATTGTTCGCTGTTTCTTTCCATGTAGTTCCCTCGGTAACAATAATTGGGAGGCCATATGCTAGTGCTTCCAAAACAGACGTCGGGAAACCTTCAGTGCGTGAAAGTTGGATATAAAACTGCGATTGGAGAAAAGCGTCCGCTTTAGATTGACCATTAACTGGACCATTTAATAAAACAATATCGGATACTTGATTGTCGGCAATAAGTAGTTCCAGTTTGGCCATAGACCCATCTTCGTCTGGACCGTAGATGTAGATTTTTGCTCCGAGCCCTCTTAGCTCATCAGCAATTAGTGGCAGACTTTTGATCAGTAGATCAAGACCTTTGACCTCTATATCTAGGCGGCCAATAAAAAGCGCGATGCGGCTGTCTAAGTTTGAGGCTTTGGCTTTTGGGATGCTAACACCATTTGGAATAATGCTTGCTTTCCTATGTTTAAAGCCGTTTGAACTCATCGCCTCTTTTTCCGATAGAAAATGGATACAATCAGCATTGCGAATAAAGGCGTTATAGAAGAAAACATTAAGCAATTGTTTAGCTAAATGATGCTGTTCTTGCGCCACATATGTTAGAGACCCATGTGGTGTGATGATGTATGGGATCGCACGTCTTCTGAGCCAATGGCTTAGTTTAATGTGATCTGGCCTATATATCTCATGAAATATTACGAGTGACGGATTGCAAAACGGTTCAGGAAGTTTTTCTATGCATGACTGATAGAAGACGGGATATTTCGCATCTTTAGGTCTGTAGTTTGTAAGATTTAATAGAGCTATATTCATGTCCTTTATTTCTGACTGCTCATTTAGGTATTGAGGCACCACTGTAGACACGCCAGAAGCGAAATCACTTGTAATATATGCCACATGAAGGACTATTAAACTATCGGTAGTTTTCATTAGCGTTTGCTCCCGCAGCGGTGTTGGAGGTTTTAGTTGACAGATTCACAGTTGGTTTCAGTGCTCATGCCTTGTTATAGGGAGAGCGCCAAAGATTTTACTGAGGCACTAGCGTCTATTTTAAAGCAGACCTATCATCGAATCGAGGTGGTTGTTGTTTTTGATAATCCAGATGACAACACACTTTACGATATTGCTCAAAACTATAGCTCTCATGACAGTAGGATTTGCCTCGTGAGAAATGAACGCAATCTTGGTCTTGCTGCATCTTTGGAAAGGGCGTTCAAGGTCTCACGCGGTCAGTATATCTGCCGAATGGACTCAGATGACATTTCTGAGGCGCAGCGCATTGAACGGCAGTTGTCGTATCTTGAAGAACATGAGCTTGACCTAGTGGGTTCTTATTTGAACGCCATTGACGAAGACGGTAGTCAATTATATCTCGTTGATTCAATTCCAAGTTCGAGTGAAGGCGTTAGGCGTTCTCTTATGATTAGAAATTGCGTACCTCATCCGAGTTGGTTTGGAAGAAGGTCTGTATTTGAAATGGGGTATCGGTCTGTTCCGCTAGCAGAAGATTATGACTTACTGTTGCGTGCCGAGCTGGAAGGGTTCACTATTGGAAATGTTCCAGAGCCGCTCATTCGATACAGAATGACTGTTAATAGCATTTCGCGTAGCAATTTGTATAAACAGTTCGTTGTTTCTCAGTGTTTACGTTCAGCTTTCAAAGAGGGCCGATCACTGGATGTCGATAAGATTGATACAATCGTCGCCGAGCGGTTCGATCGGCGACGAGCTGAGAACTATCTAAAGGCAAATGCATTATTTAATAATGGGTTGAGAAATATTCATTCTGGTAATCGAGCAAAAGGTATTTCCCAATTGCTTCAAATCCCATTTTGCTCTAAGTCGTATTTAATGAATGTCATTAATATGGCGCGTGTGGTTACAATTAAAACATTTGAGAAAACCTCGTAGTTGTGCACCTACGCTTAGAGAGACATGGCGTAACCATGCCGTTTGACACTCGGAAGATTGCTAGCTTTGAAATCTAGGGCTAGGTTTGTTGCGGGGTTCTCGATGCCGTGTGCACCATTCGTGGTTGATTTCCGATCTCAGCCGAACACACTGCGCAGATAGTCCGTACCCGCGGCTAGCCGAACGCCCCCGCGGCCCCCATGGACCCCGGGGGCGCCGTTTCCCCAGTTGAAGGAACGGTGGATATGTGTTCGATAGGTCCGGGGGCCATTCTCCGCCCTCAGTCTGGCACCTCTTTCCAGACTCAGCCGGACGGTCGGTCCGCCTCTTCCGTTTTGCCTTTGGGCTAGGCCAGCGGGGCGTCGCGCCTCTCTGCGCGTGCCCTCTCGATGAGGCTCGGCGTCAGGTCGAGTCTTCCGATGGGCACGTCCTCCAGGCTGTAGGCGTCTAGCAGCGCCTCCGCATCGCCGCCGAGCATCGCCCTGGAGGCGCGCGGGCGTCCAGCTCCAGCATCTTCTGGACCGTGTCCCTTTCGTGTCTGGTGAGCGCCTGCCGTAGATACTCGGGGTCGCCTTCTCGGAACCCTTTTTCTTCTTTCCGGACATGCCGTCCTTCGAGTCCCCGGGGCCAACCGGTTCGGCCCTCAGGGTATCGGGTTCCCACATTCATCCGCACATGTGCGGATGAATGTGGGAGGTGTTCGGATGAAGTTGATAATCAAGGGTTGATAATCAAGGGTGCACCATTCGTTGTGTCTATTTAACCATTTGTATATCTCTCGCTATAATAATGAGAAAAACTAGAGATCGGTTTATGTGTATATGACACCTAAAACTCTTATCGCTATTCCTGCTTATAATGAGGAGGAATGCATAGAAAAGACGATATGCGAGCTCAGGCAAATTGCACCTGAGTTTGATTTTGTTGTTATCAATGATGGGTCTCGAGATCGAACGCTAGCTATCTGCAAGGATCTTGGTTGTGACATCATTGATATGCCCATTAACTGTGGTTTGACCGTTGGGTTTCAGACGGCTGCGCGTTATGCGGTTGATCATGGATATGACTATATGGTTCAGTTTGATGCTGACGGCCAGCATTGTCCGGAATATATAAAGGTCCTTGTTGATAGGGCTCAATCTGATGGATCAGATATTGTCATTGGCTCTAGGTTTGTAAGCGTGCGCAAAGACAAGACGCTTCGCATGATCGGCTCGCGTATGATTACGGTGCTAATAAAGATTCTGACAGGCAAGAGGATCAGTGACCCCACGTCTGGATTTAGGCTATTTGGGCGGGATATTCTTACGAAATACTATTACGACAATACCTTAAATCCGGAACCAGAATCTCTCGCTCTCTTTTTGAAGCAAGGGTATTCTATTTCAGAGGTACAGGTTAAGATGCGCGAGCGTCAAGGTGGCGAGAGCTATCTTAACCCTGTTAGGTCTATGCAGTATATGGTTCGTGTTTTCGTTACGCTCCTTGTCGTTCAGTGGTTTAGGTGATCCATTTGCCGGTCTCTCTTCGTATTTTGCTTCTCGTTTGCGCTGTTTTGGTATTCGTGTTCGTATTGCGCAAATTAAAAAAATCCCAAATGCAAGTTTTGGATTCTCTGTTTTGGCTGCTATTCAGCGTCAGTTTTGTAATTTTGGGCGTTTTTCCACAAGTTGCAATGTGGCTTTCAAGTCTATTTGGTTTCCTGTCGGCTTCTAACTTCGTGTTCCTTTACGTTATTGCCGTTCTTGTGGTCCGTGATTTCTGCAATTCTCTTCGCCTCTCTCGACAGGAAGAGCGTTTGAACTCGCTTGTTCAGGCTGTTGCGTTAAGTAGGGAGAAGGAAAAGTAGGCTATGCGTTTCGCTTTGGCGTATAAATCATCCGGATGGGAATGTCTCTACTTATATTTCTTTCAACAGTTGTGAACAGTGCTTGGTGCCCATACTTGTCATCCAGATGACTGGGAACGATTCTTCGAGGGCCCTTGCAGCTTGATTTGGATAAAGGTGAATTAGCCCCGTGTTGTCTCGATGCGTAAACCAAAAGCAAATAATGAAAGCCGTCTTCGTTGCTCTTCTCTTTATTGTCGAGCTTCTGTGCATGAAGCACTTTTATGTGAACCACTCTGTCTCACAGCTGTTCGTTTTAGCGCTCTATTGCGTCGTTGTAGATGTTGCCATTTGGCAATCATATTATATCTTCCTTTCCTCAGATGATGAAAAAAAGCGTGGCAACTGTTCTGGTCGCTGCGCTCAATTATTAGTCCTGTTGCTTACGGCATTTGCTGTGGCGGTCATCTGGGAGGGCTGCACCGTTCTTGGCTCGCCGGCTTCTCATTTCTCGAATATTGCTGACTGGAATAAAAAGCGGCTCATATTCTTTTTTCTGATTTCCTATTGCGCAATACTCTATTTATTCCAAAGCGGCTTTTCTCTGAAAGCGTTGTTCCATTCTGCTTCGGCGAGGGTCAAGGCTACCGATTACGTTTCCCTGCTGATTATCGCATTCTTTATTGTTTTTGGCTGCTCTACGATTGCATTCGTGAATGGGTTCATTAATGCTGTTGTTTATTTCCTGCTGGTAATCATAACTTCGGTTTTCACGGCTTGCTCGGGCATTCGAAAGAGAAATTCTGCCCTTCCTGTTGCTTTCTTTATCGCTGCATTCTCAATTGGTGTTTTCCTTGTGGTGAGCACTCCGATAACGACGGGTATTTCATGGGATGATCAAATTCACTATTCCAATGCCCTTTCGACATCTTATTTATTTGAAACTCAAAAAACTGATTCGGATATTAACTTTACTGACGAAGCGGTCCGTCGTGCACAGGGCTATGAAGAGCCCTCTCTTTCCCATTTTGATCGAGCGGAAATTCTTGAGCATGCTAGGCAGTTGAATGGCTCCTATAGATCTGATATCGCTTCTGGTCATGTGCAAGTTAACAAGCATGAAGAATTCGTTTATACGCTTAGCAGCATTGGGTATATTCCATCGGCAATTGGCCTTTGGCTCGCTCGCCTTCTGCATTTCGATTTTTCTTCTATGATTCAATTCGCTCGGATTTGCAATTTATTTAGTTACTGTCTTGCAATTGCCATTGCAATCAAGGTTACGCCCTCAAAAAAGGGACTATTTGCTTTTGTGGGAATGCTGCCAACTTCGATCTTTCTTGCGTCATGTTTCTCATATGATGCATGGCTCATTTCGTTTATCATTCTCGGTTTTGCTTATTTTTTGAGGTATGCATGGGGTGATTTAAATGAATTTACAGTTCGCAATATAGCACTCGCATTTTTATTTACCTTTTTAGGACTCGCAGTCAAAGCTGTGTATTTTCCGATAATCGGTCTTTTCTTTATGGTTCCGCGTAATCGTTTTGCGGGCTCGAAGCAACGAGTTCATTACTATGCCGCCGTGTTTGTTTTGGGCTTGATTGCTTTTGCCTCATTTGCGCTTCCGTTCTTGTTTTCAACGGCCGGCGGATCTAACGTTGGCGATATGCGAGGCGGCTCCGATGTTAACTCTGGTCAGCAAATCGCTTTCATTCTCGCCGATCCATTGCGCTACGCGGAAATACTCGCCAATTATTTTTCAACTTATTATTTAAATCCGATAACCTCTTCTGGATATGCATTGAACTTTGCATACCTTGGATCGCTTGCTGCTCAGATTTCTGTAAATGCAATCCGTGGGTTGGTTCAGGTGCTTCCAGCTGTTTGCCTATTGTTGTTTGGGCTTTTTTCGGCCGATTCGATTAGCGTTAATCATATTGGTCTCGCACAATTTCTATGGGCCTCATTTGTGTTTTTGTTTACGGTGATTTTGGTGGCAACTGCACTTTATGTGTCTTTTACTCCCGTTGGATTGGGGACAGTTAATGGTTGCCAGAGTCGTTACCTTTTGCCACTTCTGGTTCCGTGCCTATCGTTTATCCTTAACCAAAGTCGCTTGGTCTTTGGGGACAGTAAACGATTCATATTGATATGCCTCGTATTCCCGTTTACTTTGGCTACGATTTGCGAGTTTGTTTTAGTTGTTGGAAAGTGTTGCTGATATGGGCATAGTTTTTAATACCGAATTTAACAATAAGCTAAATTGCCGTGGCGACGGCAAGCTATATCTACTGTATGAAGCCGCATCCGTTTTTCCTGATGCTGTTGAGTCGCAATCACCTAATGGGCAAATTCTGCCCGCAAGAATCATTCCTATTTCAGAGACTGAATTTGTTGCTGTTCTTGCCGATTTTGGTGTCGACCAATCGCTGTCTTTCTTTAGCGGAGATAATGTAATTTACCAGCGCCGCATCAATCCTGGCAAGTTTTCGATTGAGTCGAAAGTTAACGGCTTGCTGCGCGCGGAGCATTGTGGACAATTTCGCAATATTGACCGTTCTGGCGTGCATGCGCTCGCTTCTATCCAAATTGAGAGCTTTATTCCCTGCGTTGATGGCGTAATCGTTAGAGGTGTTCTTTCGGGTACTGATTACCTTGAGGGTGATCGTATTGTCGCTTTTAATGAAGAAGCCTGCGTTGTTGGGGAATCTTTGTTATTTAATAAATTAATAGCCGATGCGAATCCTGGTCTAATAAATTTCTCTCTTCATATTCCTGAGGTCGGGGATAGCCTGTGCATTTGCATACACAGGGCTTCTGGTCATCTAGATACGTTTATCAATCTAAAGAAAGATATGCTTAAAGAGCTTTTGGATGAGGCTGATCGGAATCATGCGTGTGCATTCGATCAACCCCGTTATTTGTCCTGGTTTTCTGGGCGCAGATTGACTGGATCCGATTCGCGGGCACAAGCACAAATAAGACTTGCATACCAGCCCTTGTTTTCAATCATCGTTCCTCTATATAAGACTCCCTTGAATTTCTTCAGGGATATGGCTGATTCTGTGATTGCTCAGACGTATTCGAATTGGGAACTCATCCTGGTTAACTCTACGCCAGATTACGATGGACTTAGCGACTTGGTTTCCGAGTATGTGACTGCAGACTCTAGAATTAAAGTGACTGATCTTGAGGGCAATCTAGGTATCACTGAGAACACCAATGTCGGAATCAAGATGGCCAAGGGAGACTACCTTTGCTTTTTCGATCATGATGATGTTCTCGAACCGAATATCTTGTTTGAGTATGCACACGCTCTAAATCATAATTCGGATATTAATCTTCTCTACTGTGATGAAGATAAGCTATTGCCTGATGGGTCCTTGGCTCATCCTACTTTTAAGCCGGATTTTAGTCTTGATATGGCTCGAGACAATAATTATATTTGCCACCTTCTTACTATTAAGAGGGCATGTTTAGACAGAATTGACCTTTCTAACAGCGAGTTGGATGGCGCCCAGGACCATGCCATGGTGCTGAAGATTGCCGAACTTGGTGGGACGATCCATCACGTTCCTAAAATCTTGTATCACTGGAGAATAAGCGAGAATTCGACTGCGGGTAATTCCGATAGTAAACCCTATGCAACCCTCGCTGGAATAAAAGCTGTTCAGGAGCACCTTGATAGATGCGGTATCAAGGCGACTGTGGTCAATTCTCATAATCGTGCTTTTCGTTATAGCCCCATTTATGATGTTCCTTCATCTGAGTCCTGTTCATTAATCGTTACCACCCGCGGCAATTCTTCGGTTCTTTCGACTCTTGTATCTTCAATCAATGACACCGATTTTGATGATCTTGAAGTCGTTTTCGTGTGCTCGCAGGAAGCGGAAGCTGCTGTTAAGCAATCGAGCTCTGGACTTCGTTGCCGCTATATCGTTCACGCGCTTGATGACCCCTTTAATATATCTGTGTGGAGAAATGCCGGTGCTTTCGCCGCGCGTGGCGAGCAACTCGTCTTTATTCATGACGATATTCAGGCACTAGACTCCTCGTGGCTAAAGACTCTCGTCGGTTTTTCTCAACGAGAGGATGTTGGCGTCGTTGGAACAATGACGTGCGATCTTGACGGCATTGTGCAGCAGGCAGGCCTGTCTTATGTTGGAGAATCAATCGTCAACCTGTCGCAAGGCATTCATCGCTCTTCTCCTGGCTATATCTATATGCCATTGACCGTAAGGGATGTATCGGCGGTGAGTGGTGTCTGTTTAGCTATTTCACGCGAACATTTTAATCGTCTGGGTGGTTTTGATGAGTCGTATCTTCTTGACTATTCGGATGTTGATATTTGCTTCAAGTCTTCTCAAGCTGGGTTAAAAGTGATCTATACACCAGAGGCATGTCTCTACCATATGGCATGTGTTGACAAATCCCTTGATAGTAAATCTCGCTCTCATAAGCATTTTGAGGATAAGGCACGATTGTTGCATAACTGGTCCGAGCGTTTCTCTGAGGGAGATCCATGGTTCTCCGTTAACTTTTCTCGAGATCCCAAGCGCGCAGCGTTATATAAGTTCGATCCTTTTGACTACGAAGCGATTTGAGTGCTTTAAATGAAACAAATTGCCTGGATAATATCTCCGCCGGCAAAGGGTTCTGGCGGCTTTCGAACCATCTGCAGCAAGGCTTCCTTTCTAGATTCTCGCGGATATGAGAACTACTTTTACATTATGCCGGGCTGTGAAGCATACAAAAGTGCTCATAGAGTTCAGACCGAAATAAAGGATTGGTTTGGTTATTCGCCTAAAGAAGTTCGTGTGGCTCCGAGTGTGTCCGAGGATTTTTTTGCAGTAATCGCCACCGCTTGGAATACGGCGCACTTTGCATCTATGCAGAAGTGCACCCATAAGTTCTACTTCATTCAGGATTTTGAACCTTGGTTCTATCCGATGGGGGAGATGTATCTAAATGCCGAAGCAAGTTATCGTTATGAACTAAACCCCATAACAATAGGCAGATGGCTTTCTAAAAAAGTTGAACCCTATTATTCGCATGAAGTCCCATATTGTGATTTTGGCGTTAGCGATATATATACTGCGCAGGAACAAAATCTAAGCAGAGAGTATGCCATCTGTGCTATTTATCAATCCAATAAGGATCGGCGTTTGTCTGGCATGTTGCTTGATGCAATTAAATTGCTTCTCAAGCTCGACGATGCAGTTGTCGTATATTTATACGGCGAAGACGTAATGCCTCCCATTCGTGATCCACGTGTACGCAGCCTCGGCATCTTGACCGCTGATGAATGCGCCTCGCTTTATGCCAAGTGTGTTGCCGGCGTATCGTTGAGCGTGACTAATCCCTCTCGCCTGCCTTTCGAAATGCTTGCATCGAAGCTTTCGGTAATTGAAATAAACCGTGAGAATAATCTACTCGACTTTCCGGAGGGCACCATCCACCTCGCTGAGCCCTCTGCTTGCGGCATTGCTTCTTCTATTCTTGAGGCTCTTTCAGGCTCAAAATGCGATTCGCCTAATCGATTTAGCTGCACGTCGATTGAGCGTGAAAATGAAATGTTCTTCGAGGCCTTTACACGTTATCTGAATGAAGAGCCATCCTTGGTTAGCGGGAAGTCCGCCTTCGGGAATGTGCTAAAAACCGAAGAACTAAGTAAGGTCTTCTTGCTCAGCGATCATCTCGCTGATGCTCGATTGCGATCGTCTGCCATGTCTCAAACGCTCATTCAAGCTTCTTCTGTTGATTTGACTGTGCGTTTTGAGTCGTCTTTGATGCCTGTGGATGTTCGCGCGGCAGTTTGGTGTGCCCTTGATCAGTCTGATATTCGCTGGATTAGTCTTGAATCTAGGGACGGTCTTTTTGCGGGGCATGTTCCGCTGTTTTTAAATGATGATGAAGAGGCCTATCTTCGCATTCATATATACTCTTTTGCGGAAGACGGCAAGAATCCGCTTTGTGTCGCCGAGCTAAGCCAACTAGTCTGTCTTTCGCCTTCTCGCAACGCTCATCCTGTTGTTCGTTCGGTTGAAAGTGGCGCATGCAGCGTGTCTGCCGTTTTTAACCTATCTGATGATTATTGTGAACCGTTTCAGCCTTCTGCTTCGACGGGCGTCGAAGGCGGTCACGTTGCTCTACTCAAACGTTTATTTCGGAGAAACTAATGGCGCGCTTTAACCAATGGACTCAGCTACTTAAAGCCTCTGCGACATCGTGCAGGCACGATGAAAAATCCGATGGTGTTAAGCAAGAACGCTATCTCCTTTTGGATACGGCTATGGGAAGCGAGAACTCTGGTGACCATGTGATCATGGATGCCTGTGGCTGTATCGCGGATCAAATCTTTGGCGGTGCGTTGCCCCATGTGGCAACGCACTATTATTCCAAAGAGCTTGAAATGTATCCTGAATACGTAAAGCTGTTGTGCGGCACCAATATTCTGTATACGCATATGGCTGATCAGCAGCAATGGGCGCTTGCCAAGCGGTTGGGCAATAATAGAAATGTTGTTTTGTTCGGCGTGGGCATGTCTGATATTGGGGTGGACGATGCTATCGACGCCTATACAAAGAAGTTCTATAAAACCTTGCTATCCGATGAATATCTTCATAGTGTTCGAGATGAAATGACTAAGAAGAGGCTTAACTCTATTGGCATAGAGAATGTTCTTAATACCGCATGTCCGACCATGTGGTCGTTAACCCCATCTAGGCAACTCGAGATATCCTCTAAGCGTTCTAAAAACGTTGTTACGTCAATTACCGATTATTGTTTCGATGCGGAACGTGACCGTAAGATGCTGGAATTGCTGTCGTCGGAATACGAAAAGGTAACGATTTGGATTCAAGGAAGCCATGATGTTGATTGGTGTCTTGATCAAATAGTCGATCTGAAGCAATTTAATGTCATAGGCCCCAATACCGAAGAGCTTAATCGTGTAATTGAAACCGAGGAGTTTGATTATGTGGGGACGCGTCTCCATGCGGGCATCCGCTGTTTAAATGGAGGACATCGCTCTCTAATTATTGCAATTGATAATCGAGCCCGCCAAATCGGTGAAGACACGGGACTTCCCGTTCTTGAACGCGAGGACGGCTATCTCCATAAATTAGCTGATTGGGTAAACCATCCCGTTAAAACTGAGATTAATCTTCCCTGGACGAGCATCGATAAATGGAAGAAACAGTTTAATTAGCTGTATTCCTTGGCTATTGCTTTCCCTTTTTCTTATCGTGTGGTGCCTTTGGCGTTTCTCCGATTATCCAACCCATATTTGTGGCTCGAATTAGATTCGTCAACATATAGGCGACTGATCCAAATCCAATCAGGTTAATTGCTGCCATCGCCATTGGGGCTATGTTGGGCCAGTAGGTAAAAGAAATGTAAACCAGTGGAGAATGAAAAAGATATATTCCCATACTGTTTTTGCTAATCTTTTCGGTTAGTAGGTTTGCCTTTTGGGGGATGACACAATAAATTGATGCAAGCGCCATGCAAGTAAGGGCGGTGGAAGCAATGGGGGGCACCACTTGTTTTAGTAAGTTTACAAGGAATAATAGTATTAGGACTATTGATATGCTTTTACGCCTTTTATAGCTCTCGAACCATTTGTTTGCTTCCAAGTAGTGGATTGTTAGGCCAAGCGCAAACCATATTGCATTTGCTTCTGCCAAATTGATATATCTGTTCGCTGATGGTATTCCAAAATGGTAAAGATAAATTGAAGCGCCGAAAACTATCGGAACCTTAAAACTTGTTAGAGGGCTCTTTTCGAGTATTTGAAAGATGCACGACGTGGCTGCTGTAATGAAAAAAAGAGTCGGGAGAAACCAAAGGTGACCGTTGTCTTCGCCCAACAGAATTGATTTAAAGATGATGTGCGGTACAGTTAGGCCATTGTAATAGGGATACTTAACGAGCATCCTGATGGGGAAGAGCCAACATATTCCAATCATGATATAGGGGATAATTAAGCGTTGAGCTTTTTTAATGACCTGATTTATAAAATCGCTTGATCGATTCCAGCTCCATAAAAAACAAAAGCCAGATAACGAAAAGAACAAGGGCATCTGGATTCCGTTAATTAAGAATTTGAGATTATCCAACAGAATTGATTTTTGTTCAGTTGGATAATATCCCCACGCACTTGAATACAGAATAATGCTGTGGCCTAGGACTACAAGGAATATTGCAAGGGCCCTCACGTTCGTTATGTCGTCTCTACGGGTTGTGTCCTTGCGGTTGTTCATCAATTGCTTCTTTCGTTAATATTGAGAAGGTTTAACTTAAAGAATATCAAACTCTTACTAACCGCTTGATTTATAACTATTTTCGATTACAGAGGACGGATTATATGAAAGGCATCATCCTCGCCGGCGGGTCCGGCACGCGCCTGTACCCGCTCACGCTCGTGACCTCCAAGCAGCTGCTGCCGGTCTACGACAAGCCCATGATCTACTACCCGCTGTCCACCCTCATGCTGGCGGGCATCCGGGACATCCTGGTCATCTCCACGCCGACGGACCTGCCCAACTTCGAGCGCCTGCTCGGGGACGGCTCGCGCTACGGCGTGAACCTGTCCTACGCCGAGCAGCCGAGCCCCGACGGCCTGGCCCAGGCCTTCACCATCGGCGAGGAGTTCATCGCCGGCGAGCCGTGCGCCCTCGTCCTCGGCGACAACATCTTCTACGGCAACGGCCTGTCGCGCCACCTGACGCGCGCCGTCCAGAACGCCGAGTCGGGCCGCGCCACGGTCTTCGGCTACCACGTGGACGACCCCGAGCGCTTCGGCGTCGTGGAATTCGATGCGCAGGGCCGTGCCGTCTCCATCGAGGAGAAGCCCGCCGAGCCCAAGAGCTCCTACGCCGTCACCGGCCTGTACTTCTACCCGGGCGACGTGGCCGCCAAGGCGCATGAGGTCAGGCCCTCGGCCCGCGGGGAGCTGGAGATCACCACGCTCAACCAGATGTACCTGGAGGAGGGGACGCTGTCCGTCGTGACCCTGGGCCGCGGGTACGCGTGGCTCGACACCGGCACCATGGAGAGCCTGCACGAGGCCGCGGAGTTCGTCCGCGCCGTGGAGCACTCCCAGGACCTGCCCGTGTCCGTGCCCGAGGAGATCGCCTGGGAGAACGGCTGGATCACGACCGCCGAGCTCGAGGAGGCCGCGAAGGCCTACGGCAAGTCGGTCTACGGGCAGCACCTGAAGAAGGTCGCCGCCGGCGAGATCGTCAACAGCCCGCGCGAGTACTAGGAAACAAGGAGATACGAACATGGCAGAGGAGACCTTCTCCCCCAGGAACATCATCGTCACGGGCGGCTGCGGCTTCATCGGCAGCAACTTCGTCCACTACGTGGTCAACAACCACCCCGACGTGCACGTCACCGTCCTGGACAAGCTGACCTACGCCGGCAACCCCGAGAACATCGCCGGGCTGCCCTCCGACCGCGTCGAGCTCGTGGTGGGCGACATCTGCGACTCCGAGCTGCTGGATAGGCTCGTCCCCGGCCACGACGTGATCGTGCACTACGCCGCCGAGAGCCACAACGACAACTCCATCGCCGACCCGGAGCCCTTCCTGCGCACCAACGTCGAGGGCACCTTCCGCCTGCTGGAGGCCGTGAGGAAATACGGCGTCCGCTACCACCACGTCTCCACCGACGAGGTCTACGGCGACCTGGCGCTCGACGACCCGGCGAAGTTCACCGAGGAGACGCCGTACCGCCCGTCCTCGCCGTACAGCTCCACCAAGGCGTCCTCCGACATGCTCGTGCGCGCCTGGACCCGCACCTACGGGCTGCGAACCACGATCTCCAACTGCTCCAACAACTACGGTCCCTACCAGCACGTGGAGAAGTTCATCCCGCGCCAGATCACGAACATCATCGACGGCGTGCGCCCCAAGCTCTACGGCCGCGGCGAGAACGTCCGCGACTGGATCCACACCGAGGACCACTCCTCGGCCGTCTGGGACATCCTCACGAAGGGCCGCATGGGGGAGACCTACCTCATCGGCGCCGACGGCGAGAAGAACAACATCACGGTCCTGCGCATGATCCTCGAGGCGATGGGCCGCGACCCCGAGGACTTCGACTGGGTCGCCGACCGCCCCGGCCACGACCGCCGCTACGCCATCGACTCGACCAAGCTCCAGCGCGAGCTGGGCTGGAGGCCGGCGCACACCGACTTCGCCGAGGGGCTCAAGCAGACGATCGACTGGTACGTCGCCAACGAGTCCTGGTGGCGCCCGGCCAAGGAGGCCAC